>NZ_VTYC01000014.1:0-118503 GCF_013114115.1 Vibrio sp. 070316B
GATTTCAAAAAGAAAGAAGATATTTTTTGCTAAATCGATGCCGATGATTTTATGCTGAGTCATGGTCTTCTCCTTTTACTTCGGACCTGAACACTCCAAGCATGACTTACCGTCATGTGAAGTGGTAGGGGAGACCATCTCATCACCTTAATGCGGCGTTAGTTTTTTTATTCAAGTAATGAGGTCGATAAGTGAGTAGTAACTTAGACAAAATGACAATCTTCAGAGCTAAAACCTCTGTTAAAAGCTTCGCGGCTATATTTGATATATCTACAGAGCCTTTACCCAGATTTACGTATCAAAGTAATGGCTATGAGATAGAGGGGATCGTAAAGTACGCCGATGTAGGTGGTGCATCTAAAACGGAAGCTGATTACCCTTGGATGGTAATGCTTAATAACCTTAGCGAAGATCTAAATCTTAAATTTTCAAATACAAATAAGTCACCTTCAGCTGTTTTATGTTTGAAAATAACTCGTGATGTCGGTGACATATTGTTCTATGTATTAACTTTTGGTATGCATACTTCTAGATTTATAAATTCAGATAAGTTAGTAAATGATTTTGGTATAAAAGTCGCAATGAACATATGCGACCATAATAATCTTAAAAAAGTTAACACTACAACGCACTCATCTGTGTCGACATTAACAGATCGACAAGCTAGTAAAGGTGCCAATTTAGAAATATTTGACATAAATGATGAGAAAGAATTTTTCAGATCCATTACTGGTTCAACGTACGATAATTATCCATATATAAAGTCATTTTCAGGGAAAAGTTCCATTACTGTAAATCTAGAAAAAGGAACTAGTGTAACCGATGATGGAATAGTTGATATATTGCTAAGTTTGGAAGAAGCCTACGATCTAGAGTTATACAAAGAAAAGTTCCCTTCTTATGGTAGGCTTGATTATGTAAGTGATGAAGATGAAATTGATAGATTAAACGGTGTTTTGTTTGATCTTCTGAAAAATAAAGATTTTTCAAATATTCATTTATCGCCAAGCAATATATTGGATGAAAATGTTTCCTATTTCTCATATAAAGATCCTGAAGCGTACGAATTTGTTGATGAATTCGATGACCTCAATATATCCGATCTTATTTCTCAAAATCAAAATTTTAATCAGAGATCTTCCATTAAAACCGTCTTGAACTGGAAAGTGTACTATGTGAATACTTCTGGTGAAATATTCACGATGAGGGCATATAACTGTATAAATTGTGAACTTGAAGATAATGGAATTACCTATATATTAAGTTCTGGTACATGGAGGAATGTTAGTTCAGATTTCAAGTCTGAAGTTGAGTTATATGTAAAAAATAACATCAAAGATAAATCTGATGATTATCTTCCGAATGATATTTCTATTCACTGTATAGTCGAGGAAAATGGCAAAGACACAGTAAAGTATAAGGAGGAAGTTTATAACTCATATGTCGCGGAAAACGATGATAATATATATTTGTTTGATAAATCGAAAATTAATATCGCTGGTCAAAAGAGATACGAAATATGCGACTTACTACATAGGGATAGAGAGCTGATCCATGTGAAAGTATTAAAAAGTGGTACAAACTCATTAAGTCACTTGTTTGTGCAATCTAGATTCTACACAGATGCATTTGTAAAAGATATTGACACTAGAAAGTCTATGATTGAGTTCATCAATAATAATGATAACACAGAGAATGTTTGTAAAGACAAAGATGCATTTCTTTCAATTGTTAAGGAAAAACGGTCTGAGCTCCAAGAGTCAACATTTTCAGTTTTGCTTTGTATATTAACGTATACACAAGATAAAAAGGTTGATGACTTGCCTTTTATGGCGAAGTATGAGCTTGCAAATACCCACAAATACCTCATTAATGAGCGAGGTATTGAGTTGGCATATGCTATAAGACTTGTTAACAAAAAAAACTAACAAACAATTTAAGACTGATTCAGCACGCTCGGCAATTTTGGTTTGGGTCGGATTTCGTGTTTACGGTGTTCCTATTGAGTGTCGTGGTTGCGTGCTTCACACCTTAATTGGGCGTTAACTTTACAGGGTAAGTATGGAATCTAAAAATTTTAGAATTAGCAATATGGCTAGAAGCGAACTAGCAGAGATTTGGAAGTACTACGATACCGATAGTATCAACCAACTTTTGATGCAAAGCAACGCCCAAGAAATTGAGGTGCTTGTTGGACATCTGAGTGAGACTGGCATCCAGATAGTTTTTGATGGATTCAATGCTGAGGCTGCTAATAAAGTGTTTTCGTCGCTACCGCGTCGAATGGTTAATAAAGTACTGCTTTTGTGTAATTCCAACACATTATCTAAATTACCTAGGTTGTTAGATCGCCAGATTCTAATGCGTGTCATAAAAAGTACGAGTACTGATGTAACTAATAGATTGCTCAAAACTTTGCCAGTTGATGAAAGACGAATGCTTCAGGAAATCACTGAAGAAGAGTCTGAGTTAGATAGTAACTATAAACACTATCTAAGTGAGAAATTTGAGAATTCACTAGAAAAAGAATCTCTCATGCGCATTAAAGAACTAGAAGAAAGAGAGCGTTATTTAGAGCGCCGTCAGCGAGCAAGAGAAGAACAGTTTGCTGAGCAACTAGAACACTTGCGTAGTCAAATTGCTACAACAGAAAAAGAATTCCATGTTCGCCAGAATAAACTAAAGAGCATAGAAGCAAGCTATATAAAGAAAGAAAATGAACTAAAAGATAATATTAGGGTGTTACAAGAAGAGCATCAAAAACAGGTTCAAGAGAAAATTGAAATTAAGGTTCCAGAGTTTGTAAATAAGGCAGTTGAGACACTAAAAGTAAAGGAAAAAGAGTTCTCGGATAAGTCTTCTGATTGGAATAAGCAAGGAATGTTTGCACTCGGTGCCGCTATCGTATCTGCCGTAGGTGGTTTGATATACGGTGGATTTGAGTTTAATTCAGCAGCAAAAGAAAATATCGATTGGTTCTTCTTTTCATTCCTGTTGTTAAAAGGTTTAATTGTTGTAACTCTTTTTGGTGCTTGGGCGAAACATGCTTATAGCATTGGCAATGCTTATATGCACGAGTCGTTAAAACGAAGTGACCGTATGCATGCGATCAATTTCGGGAAGTTATACTTAGAAGTCTATGGTAACGATGTAAGTCAAGCTGACATGAAAGCTATTTTCGAGAACTGGAACTTAGATAGTGACAGTGCATTTACAAAAATAAAACCTACAAACTTTGAGCCTAAAGTAGTGGAGCAAGTTACTCAAATGATTAATGCTGTTTCAAAGGCGTCACCTCAAGACAATAGCGTTCAAAAAGCAAAATAGCGGAAAGTAAAGTTAACAAAGCATTTAAGAGTGATTCGCAACGCTTGGCAGTTTCGCTTCGCTCAAGTATAGCCAAGCGCCGCTCACCTTAATGCGGCGTTAACTGTATTTGGAGAAAATAATTGGCTGATTACATAAATAAAAACATCTTAAGTCAGGCTTACATACACATCGAGCCTCAGAAACTGAAATCAAAAGAGGAATTAGCACAATTTAAGGTGGAGCTTGAGGCATTTGCTCGTCAAAGGATCGGCTTTTTCTTATCTCCAGATTTACCAATAGAAATTGAGTTTGAAGAAGGCTCTTTAATCGCAAGAATCACTGTACTTGGTACGATCAGCGTACTTTTCCAATTTATCTCGGGTTACAAGGACTTTCGAGAAGGAATCCAGTTTATGTACGCTGACGCCAAACGAGTAACTGACTATATAATTTCTCACACAACGTTTGAGTCTGGGGCAAAGCAACAAGACGTTATCCGGTTAGAAGCTCGCGTGGGTATTATTGGTTCAATCCAGAAGTCTATCAATCAACTTGAGGCAATTAAACGAGGTGCTAGTGGTGGCATGTTGGCGGAAGAAGTTGGTAAAAAGGTTGAAGACGCAATCACAGATCTTCAAAAATTAATGGACAATATCAATGATGCGTCAGATAAAAAGTTGGTTGGCGCCGGCCTACTTGGCATAGCTAATGAAATTCCATTTCAGCCCAAAGCGCCTAAGGACAAAGTTAATTCATTAGAGGCAATCTTAGGCTTTCAGCGCAGAAGGCAAAGGCTCTTAGGACACCTCAAACAATACAGTTAACAATCTGTTTAAGAGTGATTCGCAACGCGTGGCATTTTTACTATGCGTTGGTTTTAGTGTTTAAGGTGTTATGTGGAAGCTTCGGTATTGCGTTGCTAACGCCTTAACAGGGCGTTATATGAGTTTATTCTTCAACAGAACAGATCTTGAGATAATTTATGAGTGAATATGTAAATCCTATTGAGAAGCTTATCCATAGTACTGTACGTATTAATTGTGACGACGGTAAAGGCAACAGTTCATCAGGAAGTGGTTATGTCTTTTTCTTCTGTGAAAAAGACGAACAAAGTATCCCTTGTATCGTAACTAATAAGCATGTTGTGGTGGGGGCCCAAACTGGTAGCTTTAATCTAACCTTAAAAGGTGAGGACGATAAACCAGTGCTTGGCTCTCATGAGGTAATTACGTTAGATGACCTTTCTCAACATTGGATTCCTCATCCAAATCCTAACGTAGATTTAGCGATTATTCCTATTGGCCCGATTCTCAACAAAGCTGAGCAAGAAGGTAAGCGGTTTTATTATATCCCTCTTGGCAAAGGGGTTCTGGCTGATGAACAACTATTAAACTCGCTTCCTTCAATGGAGGAAGTCGTTATGATCGGTTATCCCAATGGGATATGGGATGCCAAGCATAATTTGCCGATCATTCGCAGGGGTATCACAGCAACGCATCCTAAACTGTCTTTAAATGGTAAGCCTGAGTTTTTAATTGACGCAGCTTGTTTTCCAGGCTCATCAGGATCCCCTGTATTCTTGGCAAATATTGGTAGTTTTGTAGATCATACAGGCGCTTTGGTTGCTGGAACTCGAATTGCATTATTGGGAACTCTATACGCAGGTCCTCAACATACAACTACAGGTGACGTGGTTGTCATAGAAGTTCCAACAGACTCTAAATCAATTTCAGTGGGGAGCATTCCTAATAATCTTGGATTAGTTATCCACTCGTCTGAACTTTTAGCTTTTGAACAAGTTATTGAAGACAGATTGCGTAACGAGCCACCATTATCACGAAATAGCCTCTGTAATTGTGGCAGTGGAAATAAATACAAAAACTGCTGTGGGAAACTCATATAACAATCCGTTTAAGGTTGATTCGAAATGCGTGGTATTTTCACTATGCGTTGCGTTTTGTGCTTAAGGTGGTGTGCGGGAACTTCGTTGTTGCGTTACTCACACCTAAATGCGGCGTTAGAAACAAAGTTAAGTTTTGAGGTGGTAATCTTGAAGAAAACATTTTTGCAAATGAAAAATGCTTATCAAAAAATGGACTTCAGTAAGTTGTCGCAAGAAGAAGTACAGCAGAAACTCTACACCGTGCTCGAAAGTAAGAAAATTTCGTTCAAGTTTGGTGAAATTACCCTCAATGATGATTCATACTTTGTGCGGGTTAGGACTGAAAATGATGGTCAACCATATAATCACTATGATGAGTTCTGGGCTCCTCCTGCTAATAGTACAACCCTCGGGCGCTGCAATAAAGATAAGCAGCCAAAGCTTTACACCGTTGTAGGAACCAACATCAATAGAGACCTGATATCAGTTACAGAGGAAACTAACCTTGGACCAGGCAGTTCTTTTGTGGTCATCGTATATAAGTTGAAGAGCCCTCTAACAGTACCTATTTCCTTAGACTTATTTCCTTCTATTGATACAACGCAGACAAAAACAAATTCAGTTTCCAAATTTCTAATATCAGAGTTTACGGTGAACCCAGAACACGGAATTAAGGACAGGTATAAGTCAACAGTCGCTATATCTGAATTGATGATGAACCCCGATGGTCACCGAAGCAAAGTGCCTGCTTTTTGCTATCCCTCATGTGCGTTAAATAGAGCGTTGAAAACAGAAGGAAACGGAGTGGTTAACATCGCTTGGGAGCCAGACTTCGCCATGGAACATCTGAAAATTGAAACCCTTAGAAGAGTTAGAGTAGATTGGAATACAGAGTGGAATCTGGGTAGCTCGTTAGAAGAAAGTAAAAAGTCATCCGGAGTTTATATTGGAGAACGTGGTGAAATTCTTAGTGATGGTTCAGTTGTTTGGTTCAATGTCGAAAGCAAATAGCTAACAATGGCTTAAAGGGAGTAAAACACCGGATCATTTTTTATTCTTATCAAATTTTGGTGCTTAAGGTGGTTTTACTCGTGAAGCTTGTTTTTTTAGCCCCTTAACAGGGCGTTAGGGGCCTTGTCTGAAAATTTGATAATAATCACATGGTTGCATTTGAAAGTGATGCTTTTAGGCATCATATTGAGTGTGGACTCTATGGATGCAATATATGAATAAGCCACACTTAGTTAATAAATTTCAAATGCACTACTATTTCGGCGATGACTCTCACACAATGGATGCATTGGTGCGCAATCGTTGTGAAGCCGAAGTTATTGCGATACTCACAGAGATCGCCAAAACACTTAATGAAAGTATCTTAATCGAATGCGAAGCACACAGAGAGGGTGGGCTCCGTGATATATGGCAGCTAGCTAACGCAAACGCTGGCGTTCTTTCTGTTATTGTTGGTATTGCAGCTATAGCTGTCCCTTTACTACCCAAATCAGATTCGGAATTGGAGCGCCTTCAAAAAGAAGACCTTCGTTTGAGTATCGAAGAGCGAAAATTGAGGATTCAAGCTTTAAAAACTGAGATAGCGGAAGATAAAGTCCAATCTGAAACAGTCACAAAAGTCGCCGAAGTAGTAAATGAAAACTACAAGGTTATCACTCGACGCTCTAATTTATTCAAGCATTTAAACACCTACAGTAAAGTCACTAAGTTAGGTGTAAATGGTCTCTCATCTGACGGTAGTGAGGTTAGCCCTGAAACTGAGGTGGTACGCGGTAGCTTTAAGCGCTTTATCTTAAGTTCTAACGTACTACCAGTCGAAACGATTGATGAAGCAATTATTGAGATTGTTTCTCCAGTGTTGAAGCAGGGTAACTACAAATGGAAAGGTGTTTTTGATGGTGAAACTATAAGTTTCACAATGAAAGACCAGGTGTTTAAACAAGATGTACTAGACGAAAGAATTAGTTTTCAGCATGGGTCTGCGATCAAGTGTGCTTTAAACATTCATAGCAAATTAGACGAAGTCGGCGAAATCGCTATAACAGGGTATTCGGCCGAAACTGTGTTGGATAATATTAATGGTCAGCAAATAAGCCAAACGCCTCAAGGCTTGGCTTACAGACACAAAAGAACTTTGGAAAAAGGGCAAGGAGACTTGTTCGCAAGCTGAAGTTCGCCCCCAACAAGTCTGGGTCTCACCTTACCCGATTGGAGTGCTTATTATCCATACAAACTGATCAAGAGGGGTTCGCAACACTTGGCATGTTTACCATGCGTTGCTTTTTTGTTTAAGGTGGCATGCTTTGGCTTCGGTATTGCGTTGCTCAAACCTTAATTGGACGTCAGTAACGCAATTTGCGGCTTGTGTTATAGGTTGCATAATCTGGCTAAGTATATGTTTATCATCATGTTAAAGTAACTCGTATATATCAAACTACGGGCAACCTTATTATGAAAAAAGTTCTATTAGCACTTACTTTTGCTTTGTCAGCAACATCATTCAACTCATCGGCTGCATTTGGGCTAAGTGATTTAAAGCAAGACAAGATCTGTCATTTTGCTAACGGTGATGAAGCGAATGCCAAATGCAAAGATGGTGATGTAGCTATGTGGACACCAAATTCATTTGGTAACGAACAGCTACCAATTTTGTATATCTCACTGTTTTGCGATTTTGAAGCTCCAATTACTCATACTGTGGGTGGTGTTTCTTGTATTTTTACCACCAAGCGTAAAGCCCAATGGAGCGATTTTGGCATAACTGTTAAGTAAGAAAGCGTTTTAACCCGCATTTAAGAGCAGAACCCAACGGCAGCATGCTATCGTTGGGTTTTGTGTTTTTAGAGTAACGCGTTCTTGGATGATGGTTTTTGGTTTGGAGGTTAGTATTCATTACCCAAAACAACGTATTCGCTTATTTGGCTATTAAGGAAGTAAACCATGAACATGAAGGCGTTTTCTAGCTTGGTGGGTTTGTCGGCTCATACGCTTAGATACTATGAAAAAATCGGTTTGCTTAAAAATGTTCAGCGTAATAGCAGTGGGCACCGAGTGTATACAGCGAAAGACGTAAAGTGGCTTGAGTTTGTCATTCGCCTAAAAGAAACGGCCATGCCACTCGAAGAGATATTGGAATACGCTCGATTAAGGGAGCAGGGCAGCAGCACGGTACTTGAACGTCAAGCTTTGCTCGAACAGCACCAACAGAGTTTAAAAGCGCATATTGCGCAGCAGCAATCCCACCTTTGCGCTCTGGAAGACAAAATTGACCTGTATAAAGGCGGAAATGTGCGTTGACTTAGAGTGAACTCTAACTTGTATGCTGCGCTCCTATTCAATACATAGGAGCAACACAATGAACACGTCACGTTTTGAAAAAGGGCTAGAGCTACTTAAACAGATTGATGGTGAAGCTGGGCAAAATGTTATCGAAAGCCTGCAAGACATTTGCCCCGATTTAGCCAAATACACCATCGAGTATCCTTTTGGTGATATCTATGCTCGTAAAGGCTTGGATTTGAAATCTCGCGAGATTGCGACGGTGGCAGCGTTAACCGCACTAGGCACCTGCGCCCCGCAACTTAAAGTGCATTTGAATGCGGCGCTTAATGTGGGTTGCAGTGAAGAAGAGATCAAAGAGGTGATCATTCAGATGTCTGTGTACGCTGGTTTTCCTGCTGCGCTGAATGGGATGTTCGCATTCAAAGAAGTGCTCGCTGAACGAACGGCTAAACACGACAGTGAACCTGATGCTTAACGCTTGGCGCTCCATCACTTGGCACTTAACACTTAACACTTAACACTTAGCACTTAACATCAGTGCCAAGTGGTGTTTTCATGAAGGTCATTTTAAAGGGCGCCAATAACGGCGCCCTTTGTGTTAGTTGGCAACGCTATAAGTGTCGTGGTCGCGCAATACGAAGAGTGCAGTACGCTGTGAGAGGCGGATTTCGGCTTGCCTTTTTAATCGTTGGGTAAAATAAATACAGGACAAGCATAAAACACACAGGCGTGATGTTCGGTTTTTAATGGAAGACATTGAAGTCATAGAGAGATAATTAAATTTTAATTGAATAATTTACTTGGAAATAGAATTAATACTCTAAAAAATACCGTTTTATACATGACTCTTTCCCATGGATAAATTGTGACTTTAATTCAAAATAAAAATAAAACCCAACTTGGAGTTGTTACTGTTATTTTAATTTAAACGTCATATTAAAAATTGGTATTTAGATGGGAGTTAATGATCCATGAACCTTTTTTAGCGAAATAGACTTCATGGTTCGTATGAGAGTTATCCTTTCTATAGGTGCTTTTAGATGAGTGGTTTTTATTTAAGTTATTGTTATCTATTGATTTGTATGTGATTTTCTTTGTCTGTTAGTTATGCCGCCAAGACCCTTTCTTATCCAGGTTAATTTAATTATTTTTACCTTTTCTAAATTAGTTAAACCTAATTTAGCTCATTCTAAGTGGGTGGTTTAAAGGGGCTTTACATAATTGTATTTTCCGAAATTTTGGGCTTTATCTCATAATTAAATAAATTTTGACATTTATTCAATAAGTAAAAGTTTAATTTCTTGTTGGTTAATTTCTTGTGTAAATTAAGTGTGCTTGCAAGGGGGGGATGAATTTCCAATTGCAGGTTTATTGCAGAAATAAAATAATTAATATAAAGCTAAGGAATCAAGTATGTATCTAAGAAAGAGCAGTGCTAAACAGATTCACTCTTTTGGATATCGCGCGTTAGGGCTAACAATGCTTTGCTCTGGCTTATTGTTGAATCCAATTTCACAAGCCATGGCTAGTGAGTTCAGTACTGATGCGGTAGCTCAGTCAGAAAGTGAATACTGGAGCACCTATAAGCTAGATATCACAAACACGGGCTCAGATAGCGCAGACATGCGTGAAGCCGTGATCGAATTTTTATTGCCAGTAGCGATTAACGAGATCAACTGGGCGTCGAACCATCTTTCTTACCCATCATGGGAAATCTCTCATACGACGCAAGCGGATGGGGTATTGAACGCCGTGACGTTGATGTTCCCAGAAGGCTCTTGGGTTGATAGTGAGCTGGCCTCAGGTGAATCTGCGGCATTGACTATCTCTTTCGGTGGTGAACTGACAGATCTGAATGCGTTTGAGAATTCTGTTGTGGTTAAAGTGGATGGCGAAGTGGTTCCTCCACCAGAATTTTCACTGGATATTTTAGCGCCTGCTCAAAACTCAGTGGTTTACACAGGTACGAATGTTGACATCATTACGGGTGTCGAAGGTGAGGGTGCAAGCAAACTCGAGTTCTGGGCAAACAGTACCAAATTGGGTGAGCAAAACGTTGTAGAAGGTACAACAGAATACCAACAAGCTTGGCTTCCAAGCGAAGTTGGTGCAGCATCGATCACTGTGATGGCTTTCAATGACAGTGGCGATAAACTCACAGAAAAAGCAGTTCAAGTGACGGTAGAGTCAGAATCGACGGCGCCAAATCCACCTGTGATTGAGTTTATCTCGCCAGACGCAGGCTCTTCTCACCAAAAAGGTGACAGCATCACAATTTCAGCGCATGTAACAGATGCAGATGATGACTTAGCGACGGTTAAGTTCTTCGCTAACGATTCAGAAGTGTGTTCTCTTGATGCGAAAACGACCCAAGATTTCTCTTGTGACTGGACAACGCAAACGGCAGGCTCTACTACGCTTCGTGCGGAAGCAAAAGATGACGAGCAACATGTCTCTAGTAAGAACTTAACCATCACGGTGACAGATACAAGCACCAGCTGTGGTGACATACCTCAGTACCAAGATGGTGTGGCCTATAACGTCGGTGATGAAGTCACTAACATTGGCAATATCTACTCATGTACGGTAGCGGGTTGGTGTGGTAACCCTGTATGGACACCAGGAACCGGTCATCCAAGTTATCCTGATGCGTGGAAAGATGCATGGGATGAAGCGGGTGAGTGTGATCCGAACCCAGTGCCAGTGGTGGACGTTCAATCACCGCAAGATGGACAGAAAATCGCACCTAACCAAGCATTTGAAGTTGTAGTCGATGCATCGGATGATACTGAAGTTGCTCGCGTTGATGTTCAATTGAATGGTCAAGTGGTTGCGTCATCAAACACGCCTTCACAAAGCGATACTTACACCATCACGGTGCCTGCCCAAGTTGAAGGCCAATACACATTAACGGTTGTTGCCTACGATGACCAAGGTGCGAGTGCGGAGGCGGCGCCAATTTCTTTAGCGATTACCGATAAAGACTTGGTTGTTTCTTTAGCATCTCCTGTGGATGGTTCAAGCTACTTCGAAGGTCGTGCGATTTCGATCAAAGCAGATGCGAAGAGTTACGAAGGCGATATTTCCTCGGTAAGCTTCATCGCGAATGGTAACGAGCTGTTTAAAGACACGGAAGCACCTTATGAATATGAGTGGCTAGGTGCTCAGCAGGGTACATATGCTGTCACGGCGAAAGCGGTCAATACGGCCAACCAAGAGCAAACCTCTGCAACGTCTAACATTACGGTCAAAGAAAGCACAGGCGGTGGCGGCTTAGTCGATAACCCTGATCGCTCTATCAGTTACCTAACGTCTTGGGGTTTGAATGACTACCAAGAGCTGTTCAACTCAGAAGGTGATGGTTACTTATTATCATTTGGTAAGTGGGACGCGAGCGGTAACATCACGATCTCTGATGGCATGCTAACACCACCGAATTACAATCCGGACTGGATGCCAACACAGTACCTAGCATGGTCAACGCTCAAGCATGACAACGAAAATGCGACTATGATGGTTGCGTTTGGTGGTCAAACTTACGAGAGCATTTGGTCGGCGATCAGTACGCCTGAAAGCCGTGAATCGGTTGCGAACGGTTTAGTTGATTTGGTGCATACGCCATTCCCTGTGTACAAAAAGAACCTAAAACCTGAAGAAGTGGAAGGCGAGTGTCTTGCAACAAATTCAGACGGTAGCTGTGATTACAGCAAGTACCAATTAGCGGGTTACGTGCACATTGATGGCCTGGACTTTGACTTTGAGAAAGCGGCACGAATCTCAGACAAAGAGAACCAAGACTTAACGGCTTTGATCAAACTTATCCGTGAGAAAGTGGGTAATACGAAGGTTCTGTCTCTGACGACTTACCACGTAGGTGCGGATCCAGTTGAATGTATGGATGCGAGCGTGTTTGAAAACTGCTCTTACATTGAAGAGTCTGGCCGTTCATCTCACCACGGTGAAGTGATTGATCTGTTGAAAGCGACCAAGAACGACTTCGATTTCTTCAACGTGATGACATACGACGCGGGTCGAAACTTCTTATACGAAGTCGCGATGGCAAACTACGCTGAGTACATTGGAGACAAGTCGAAGATTGTTCTAGGTAATACGATCAACAGTCAGTGGGCACCCGGTGGTAACTTTGTTGAAACACGTCAGAACAACCTAGACCGTGCTAAATGGCAGAAAGATAACGGTTACGGTGGCTTCTTTATGTGGACGTTAGGTTCAAACAGCCAAAGTTTGAGCATGGCAGAGCAAGTGGACTACTTTAACGAGATGATTAGCGTAAGTAAGTAGTACTTACCTTATCACCTACTTGAATGACGGAAGGCGCTTATGCCTTCCGTTATTCTTTTAATCTCCATCATGGGAATGCTTTTCTCGCCTTATTCCCATACCAATCTCACATTTACTTTCACTTCAGACCTATCACACCTTGGAAAGTTTAAATGCTCACTTTGTGTTAGTTGGCAACGCTGTAAGTGTCGTAGTCGCGCAGTAAGAAGAGTGCGACACAAGCTGCAAGCATTGGCCAAGAGGCAAAGAACAGTAGGTTATTGAACGGGTCCGTGTACTTAGCGAAAGAGGAGAAGGTGGAACCTGCGTGTAGAACTAGAATTGCGCCGTAGGTGTACTTCTTCCACATGCCGACGACGAACGCACCCAAAAACCCGATCTGAGCGACGCCTAAGGCCATCATCGCATTGGTTGATATGTCCACCCCGTAAAAGCCGGACAGCACCTTAACAGCGTGCTCTGGCACAAGAATCTTATCCAATCCCCAGAACAAGAAGACGATAAAAATGCCGACTCGCAGTAGCAGTAGGCTGGTGGCCAGTTTGGTTTGCAGTGTCTTTTCCATGATATTCCTTTTATGCACTCACGGTGCGATGACGTTAAATGTTCATCAAAGGAGACCTATGGCTGTTGTGTTTTCTTTCGCAGTTTTTCAGTGCCTTATGTAACAAGGAATGTCTGGCTAGGTTTGTGGTTCGCGCTGTGAATGGGAGATAGGAATTAGAAAGGGGTTTTCTATTGTGGGTAAATCAGGAAATCAGGAAAGCGCTGGCTGTCTCTTCAGCGCTTCCCCCGCATCGGTTTACATTCATATGTTAGGTTGGCGAGATGTGATACTCATGAGTCGCAGTGATGTGCTGTTGTTGCCTGAGCAGGCTGATGGTTAGGTTGATTGGCATCGGCTTATAGAAATAGAAACCTTGGATATAGTCGACACCTAACTTAGACAAGACTTTCACTTGCGATTCATACTCTACGCCTTCCACGATAACCTGCATGCCTAAAGTACGGGACAGTTGCAGCATGGACTCTAGCAAAGGAACACCAAAGCTGGATTCGTCTGAAATGTTCTGCACGAAGACGCGATCAATCTTTAGGATGCTGAACGGAAATTGCCTTACGAAATCTAACCCTGAGTAGCCCGTACCAAAGTCATCAATTGCGACTTTCACGCCCATGTTCGCTAGCTTGGTTAGGTTTTCTTTTATCTTTGCCATATCCGCGTCTGAGCACTCACCATCTTCGGTTACTTCAAACACCACCTGCTTTAGAATCTCAGGGTTTCTTTTGAAAATCCCTGATACTTTGTGGGCGAAGTTACTGTTAGACACGACGTTTCGGCTGATGTTGACGCTGATGTATTTGTCTTCGAAAAGGTCTTGATTGTGTTTGATGGTTTTCAATACTTCGCGTAGCACAAAGTACGTCAGCTCTTCTATCAAACCTAGCTTCTCTGCGAGCGGTATGAAAATAGCGGGTGAGACGTTGCCTTCAATCGGGTGGTTCCACCTTAACAGTGACTCACAGCCCACGATTTGGGTGGTTTTCTGGTCAACAATTGGCTGCATGTGAACTTGCAGGTGTTTGTTTTTCAGAGCGCTAGAGAGGGAATATTCTAAACTGCGTTGGCTCTGTTTCTTATGTTTAGCGGACAACAGGACAATGGTGGTGATTCCCGCCATAAGAAACCCAAACCAAGAAAAGCTCATTAAGAAGTTGATGTAGTACTGATGCCCGATGTAGGAGGTGATAGCCAGAGGGTATGTCTCTGATTGTATGCGAACCTTCGAAAAGTACACTTCGGGTTCGGTTGGGTGAATATCTCTTTTTATCACTTCTACTTTTGAGTTGATTCCATGGCTACTCAGGTTTGACTCTACAAGATCGTAGATAAAGTGTGGCGGTATCATCAGGCTTACTCCCGCCTGCTGTTTGTCCGAGAAAATCAGCATGATGGACTGCACCTTGGTAATTGCAGCGTTGGAGTACGATAAGGTGGTTAAGTTTGGATCGTCGTTGAGCCTTTCTCGGATGCTGCTATAAAGGCGAAATGACACCTCGCCATCGGTGGTAGAGCAGTAAAAGCGGTTATGTTTATTGAATACAGCGGCTTCTTTCACCCAATCGGCATTGAATACATTCTGGCGAAGCTCGGTCACGATGGCATCACAAGATAGAGCGGGTGTGATGCCTGCAAGAAAGCTGCCAAACCTGGCTTGGATCTCTTGAAGTCTGGTTTCAACTAATTGTGAAGATTCTTCGGTTAACGCATGATAATGAGACGGTGTAAAAGGAATGAGCAATGCCATCGACAAAACGAAAGAGATGGCAAAGTAGAATGTGGTCTTGGCAAAATGTTGGTACTTGATATCCATAATTGGAGAAGCGTTACCGATTGGATGAGCATTCGATTTAATTTATAAATTTAACGATTAGGTAGCAAGGAAAATAATAAATATTGTGAATGCACGCATGGATTATTGATAAAGATAATGTTTTTTTAGTTTCACCAGTAACATATTGATGTTAATCCGGTTTTCTTTGTGGATTTTACGTGTTTTTGCAGTAGTAATACGAATTAAAAATATTTATAACCCTATAAAGGCTAGAGTTATATACGATTGCAATATTGAAGAAAACTAACCGAATGATTAGGGATTGGTATGAAAAAAGCGATAGCACTGCTCTTACTGACTTACTTCTCTGGTTTGGCACATGCTGGCGAAGACGCGGTTGATTGCGACAATGCGATGAACACATTAGAGATCAATCACTGTGCCGCACTTGAGCTTGAATCTGCACAGGTAGAGCTTGAGACATACTTAGCAGCCAGCTTTGAACACAATGCAGATGATACTGAGTTGGTGGGGGCGATTAAGGTCGCTCAGGAGAGTTGGCAAGCCTATATGACAGCGCATTGTGACTCTGTGTATACCCAATGGCGCGACGGTTCAATTCGTGGGCTGATGGCGCTTTCTTGTAAGACTAAGTTAACCAAGCAACGCACGCACGAAGTGTGGGAGACCTTCTTAACTTACATGGACAGTACGCCGCCTGTGTTGCCAGAACCTAAGTTGATGGAATAGACAGGCGAAAATGAGCTCGAGAGTGTGCGCTTGCTTCAATGGTTTGGCTTGAAGTAAGAAAGCGAAGGGTGATTCTCTTACTCTGCATTTGATTTGTGTTACCCAGTAAGGATTCGATTTTGAATAATGTCAGTATCACCCTTGTTCAGCTTGAAGTTGAATACAAAAACAAACAGAAAAACCTCGCTCTGGTTTCGGATCTTTTAGATGTGCAAGCCTCCGTCGGTGACATTACCCTGCTACCTGAATTGTTCTCCACGGGTTACATCTTTAACCAAGCGTCAGAAGTGCACGAGTTAAGCGAAAACTTCGCCAATAGTGAGACCATTGATTCTTTGTCGAAACTGGCAGAAAAGCATGAAACTTTGATTGTTGCTGGCATTGCAGAGGAAGACCAAGGCGAATATTACAACGGCGTTGCTGTGATTGATGGAACCGGGCTTCGCCATAAATATCGCAAAGTCAGTCAAACCAAATTCGATAAGCAGTATTTCTCACGGGGCTCTGAGCTTTTAACTTTCGAATATAAAGGCCTGAGGTTTGGTGTGGCGATCTGTTTCGATATTTGGTTCCCAGAGATCATGAGAGCGTATCACTCTGTTGATGTTGTTCTTCACCCCGCCAATTTTGGTGGTCACCACAGTTTTGCCATCGGACGGGCGAGGGCGCTAGAAGAAGGTTGCCACATCGTAACGTGTAACCGTGTTGGGCAAGATGCGGTTGATGCCTTTACTGCAACCTATTGTGGTGGAAGCCGAGTCTATTCACCAAAGGGAGACTTGGTGCTTCAATGTTCGGACAAACAGTCGGTTGATACAGTGACTATTCAAGACTTGGCGATAGCGCCTCAATACAATGGGATAGAACTGTTGGATGAAATGCAGAAAATCGCCTCTGTGTTAAGCCGTTAGGATGACGCAATGCAGTATGGAATTGAAAAGGGCAAGGTATTTCACCTTGCCCTTAGTCTTGAAGTGGTGTGTTCTTACGTTTTTTTATCTATTTTCTTCAAACGCTCGATGGAATTAACGGCTTTCATTCGCTGAGCTTGATGAATATTGACCATCAGGCGGTTAAGCAGTTTTTGGAGCAGTTCTATATCAGGCAGCTGCTGGTTTTTTGCCTGTACTTCTAACTCTAATGCTTGTTTTGAAAGCATGTTAAGCCCCAAGTTAAGCGACATACCTTTAATGGAGTGCAAGGTTTTGTACAGTGGTTTTAGCTTTTTCGCGAGGTAGTATTCGATGACTTGGTCGACAGAGTTTTCGAACTCGAGAATCGTTGAGTCGATAAGCATGCTAAATCCTATTTTGTCATCTTTAAGCATTTTCAGAACTTCTGATTGGCTTATCTCTTCTTCGGTTAGTCTTAATGTGTCGATGGGCTTGCAAAGAAGCTCTATGACGTTCTCATACTTTTTTGTACGTTCAACCGCTGATTGTTTTGGTAAGCGGTTTGAGAACTGTTGCAGCGCATCGAAGAAGCTTTCTTGTTGTAGGGGCTTGGTAAGAACGTGGTCGACACCAGCATCGAGAAAGCTGTCATGAGCCTCGCGAAACACATCCGCGGTATAGGCGAATATTAAGGTGTTGAGTTTTAATTTATCTCGTATGTAATGTGTCGCCTCCACCCCGTTCATTTCAGGCATATGGTTATCCATTAATATAAGATCATATTGATGGGTTTCGAGACGTTCAATCGCCAGTTTTCCATTCTCTGCTAGGTCGATATGGTGGCCTAGGTTTTCACAGAAGCCCTTAGCGACAATGGCGTTGATGCGATTGTCTTCGACTAACAGGATGTTGAGGGATTCGTAGGTGAGTTTCTCTGTATCAGCCAAACGTGGGACGTTCTCGCTCGCTGCTTTGCCTTCTTGCCATGCAATAGGAAGCGAGACTTCGAATTTTGTTCCAAGCCCAACAGCACTGGTTAATATGATGTCACCATTCATAAGTTTGACGAGGTTCTTAACGATGGCGAGGCCAAGCCCGGTACCGCCAAACTGTCTTGTTGTTGATGTGTCGGCTTGTTCAAATGAGTTAAATACTTGCTCGTGTTTGTTTTTGGGAATACCAACGCCGGTGTCTGTCACCGTGAGAATGAGCTGATTATTGGGGCGGTTGAGTTCAGCTTGAATGGCAACATGACCTTCTTTGGTGAATTTGGTCGCGTTGCCGCCCAAGTTGTACAGAATTTGACGTAACCTTGCACTGTCTCCAATGAGCTGAATATGCGCCGGAACGTTATTTTCTATCAATAGGCGGATGCCTTTTTCGTCTGCTAATGGCTTGATTGCGCTGCAAACGGGTTGTATCACTTGGACAAAATGGAAAGGTGCAACCTCTAGTTCAAGCTTGTTCTCTTCTACTTTAGAAAAGTCGAGAATGTCGTTGAGTATGGTCATTAAATGATGGCCAGAATCGAGAATAATATTAATGTTCTCTTTGGTTTCTGGCTCTTGAGTTTGACTGGCGATGATCTGAGAAATCCCGAGTACACCGTTCATGGGTGTCCTGATTTCGTGGCTCATGGTTGATAAAAACTCACCCTTGGCTTTTACCGCAGCTTCAGCTTTGGCGCGTTCCGCGACGAGTTCTTGGTTTTTTGCCCGCATTTCATTGTCGTTTTTTACTAGGTTGGTCGCCATTTTCTGAAAGCTATGTGTGAGGTGGGCAACCTCGTCTTGGGCGTTTGTTTTTGAATGTAGGTTAAGCGTTGAAGCGCCTTCTCTTAGATTACCTGCGGCAACTTGATTAGCGGCTGCGAGCAGTATGTCTATCCTGCGTTTAATACGGTTTGATGACCATGCCGCGATAACTAATGAGATGAAAACGGAAAGGAGTGTACCGACCAATAGAACGTAATCGGTTTGCTGAGCGGAGTTATCAGATTTAACAACACGAACGCTGATCAGCTGATGCTCTATTTCGATAAATCGCGCGATTTCACTTCGTATTTGGTCGATCAGTTGTTTTCCCGTTTGCTGCTTGGTGAGAGCTACGACACTCTGCATATCTGCTTCACCTTTGTTAACGAGGTTGCGTTGTTGGATTTCCTTTTCTCCAGATTCTTTGAGCCAGGTTTTATGGATATCATCAATTCTGTTTAGGCGATCAACTTGCGCCAGGTTATCGCTAACTTGAGCGGCAAGGGTTTGAATTTTTTGACGCCACACATCGAGTGCAAGGTGGTAGGGCTCTAAAAAGACAGGGTCTCCTGTGATTAAGTAGCCCCTTTGACCGGTTTCCATATCTACGACTAGGTTGAGCAACTCTTGAGCTCGTGCAATAGCTTTGTGTGTGTGAACCACCCAGTGATTGTCTTCTACCATTGATTGGGTGTTTTCATGAACTGAGAACGAAACGGTCACGATCAGAGCAATAGGTATACAAAAGCTGACGAATAGCTTTTTTTGAAGGGAAATATTGTCGAACCAGCCCAAAATCATAAAACAACGCTCTCCATGTCGATGTTCGTTATTGATAGTGTAGGTGAGAATGAGTTGTTGAGTGTGTAAATGCATATTTTGATTCGAAAATGTCTCTATTTAATGCATAAATACATGTTTTGAGAGGTAGGGTGATGGTTTGATGGACGAAGCTTTTATTGACCAACTAAGTCTAAAAACAAAGAGCCAACTTAATAAGCTGGCTCTTTATGATGGGGTAAGGGTGATTGTGGGTTAAATCGCTTTCACGCTGCTTCGTTCTACTAGGGTCGGCTCTAACTCAACGACCTGTGGGTAGGCGTCTGGTGTTTGTAAGCGACTCAACAGTGTATCAACGGCTGCTTTACCTAAGCGGTGTTTTGGCTGGTGGACAGTGCTTAACGCCGGTGTCATGTATTTAGACAAGTGGATGTCATCGTAGCCAATAATAGACAGATCATTGGGTATTGATGTGCCATCTTGCGCTGCCGCATGAATCACGCCCATTGCCATCATGTCATTACTAACAAATATCGCTGATGGCATTTCGCCACGGGCTTTTAATGTTTGGTAGGAGTCAAAGCCGCCATCACATTCAAAGTTTGATTCTACAATCCAGTTAGGGTTGATCTCTAAACTTGCTTCTTCCATCGCTTGCTTGAAGCCTTGGTAACGCGATGATGCCTGGTTACGATGCAGCGGACCTGTGATACAGCCAATTTGAGAGTGGCCGTTATCAATCAGGTGCTTGGTCGCCATGTAGCCACCTTGATGCGAGTTATCTTGAATCTTGTCGCTCGCAAACAGCATTGGTCCCCAATCCATCACCACGACAGGCAGTTCTGGGTAACGTTCGAACACGTCGATATGTTCGCCTTCAAGGGTAGAGCACATCAGCATTAAGCCATCGACACGTTTTTGTAGCAGTGTATCGATAGACGATTTCATACGTTCGCTATCGCCTTCGGTGTTACACAAGATAAGGTTGTAGCCTTTTTCATAACAACGACGTTCAACGCCTTTTACTACTTCGCCAAAGAATGGGTTGGTAGAGGTTGTCACTAGCATGCCAAGCGTTTTGGTTTGCTTCATCTTCAAACTGCGAGCTAATGCAGAAGGCGCATAGTTAAGCTCTCTCGCGGCATTGTTGACACGCTCAGCTATCTCTTCACTGACAAAACGTGACTTGTTAATCACATGGCTTACCGTAGAGGTCGATACCTTTGCGAGCTTAGCGATGTCTTTCATTGTTGCCATAAAAATCCTTGTGGGAATAACCTTCCACGTTGGGCGATATTCTGCCTGAAAACAGGGGCTTATGTTTAGTTATTTGTTGTTACATAACTTAATTAAGCTGCAACCTATTAGGCAGACAGTTGCTCTGCCAAAAATGCGTCTGTTTCATCACGGCTTGGAATAGACGTTTGAGCACCAAAGCGAGTTACTGAAATTGCCGCCGCAGCATGAGCAAACTTAATCGCGCGTTCCATTGGCATATCTTCAAGTAAGCCTGTCACTAGTGCACCGTTGAAGGTATCACCAGCAGCGGTGGTGTCTGTCGCTTCAACTCGGAAGCCAGCGATTAACTCACCCTCACCGTTTTTACTTACCCATACACCTTTAGCGCCAAGAGTGATCATTACCGTTTCGATGCCTTTTGCATGCAGAGCCAAAGCCGCCTGATGAGCAGATGCGCTATCGGTTACGGTAACGCCTGTCAGCACTTCTGCTTCCGTTTCGTTTGGCGTAATCACGTCTACACACGCTAATAACGTATCTGATAATGGGCGAGCTGGGGCAGGGTTTAGAATCACGCGAGTGCCGCTCTCTTTAGCGGCTTTCGCTGCGTATTCAATGCCTTCGATTGGGGTTTCCAATTGAGTTAGAAGGAATTTCGCACCGCGGATCTTCTCTAGGTGTGGTTCGATTTGTTCGCAAGTCAGCTTGTTGTTCGCTTCTGGAGAAAGACAAATGCTGTTTTCACCCGCTGCTGATACTTGGATCATAGCGATGCCAGTTGGCGTGTTCTCTGCCACGATAACACCGTCGATGTTAATTCCGTCTCTAGCAAAATCTTGACGAATGTTGATGCCGAATGGGTCGTCACCGACACAGGCGATGAAGCCGATATCTGCGTTTAATCGTGCTGCGGCTACCGCTTGGTTTGCGCCTTTACCGCCAGGGATGACCTGATAGTTACCGCCAATCAAGGTTTCACCCGGACGAGGGAACGAAGGAACTTGCAGTACGTGGTCAGCGTTAACGCTACCTAAAACAATCAGTTGAGTCATGATACGAGCCTTATGATATATCGTATTTGAAAATGCATGGGTCTTTCTCATGGTTAGCTATTCAGTCGCGAGAGAGTCGTCAAGTCGCGATAGAGGAATGAGAAACAGTGATGCACTGTCGGTTTTTGCTTTGAGCCAGTGAGTAAATGCGCTATTGAGTGAAGAAAGCAGGGAGATAGGGGACTCCCTGCTTTGTATTACTCGATTAGCATCGATTATTTAGCGATGATTTTTAGAGGTACTGGTACGTACTCGTCTACTTTTTCGCCTTTAAGCACTTTGTCTGCCATCTCGATACCTAGAGAACCGATTAGGTCTGGTTGTTGTGCAACGGTTGCGCCAAGTAGGCCACGGTTAACAGCAGCGATGCCGTCGTCTGTGCCGTCGAAGCCAACGATCATTACGTCTTTACCAGATGCTTGAACAGCGCGTAGTGCACCTAGAGCCATTTCATCGTTCTGAGCGAATACTGCTTCAACATCAGGGTTAGCTGCAAGTAGGTTTTCCATTACGTTCAGACCTTTAGTACGGTCGAAATCAGCAGGTTGGCTTGCAAGAAGCTCAAGGCCGCTGCCGTTTACTGCGTTCATGAAGCCTTCACCACGTTCACGAGCTGCAGAAGTACCAGCGATACCTTCAAGTTGGATTACTTTCGCTTTTTCGCCCACTTTTTCCATGATGAAGTGACCCGCCATTTCACCACCGATTACGTTATCAGAAGCGATGTGGCTTACAACGTCACCACGGCTTGCGCCACGGTCAAGTGTTAGTACTGGGATGTTAGAGCGGTTAGCCATGCGAATCGCGTTAGACACAGCATCTGAATCTGTTGGGTTGATCAGGATTGCCTTGACACCACGAATGGTTAGATCTTCAATGTTCGACAGCTCTTTGCTTGGGTCGTTTTGAGAATCAAGAACGATAAGCTTGTAGCCTAGCTCTTCAGCTTTCGCTTCTGCGCCATCTTTCATGGTTACAAAGAATGGGTTGTTCAATGTAGACAGAACGATTGCCATTGTATCTTGCGCCTGTGCAGACACAGATACTGTTGTAGAAAGAAGAGCAGCAGAAATAAGAGTCGCTAATTTTTTCATGGTGTAAGTCCTTTGTGTAGGGTGAGCTAGGAGGTGAGTCCTAGCTCGTTGTTATATTATTAATTTATTAAGGTGTTACGTTGACTCAAACTAGAGCCGTTCAAAGTGTTACTTGTTTTTGTTATCAACCAATACTGCCAGAAGAATAACCACTGCTTTTGCAATCATCTGGTAGTAAGAAGAAACGTCTAATAGGTTTAGGGCGTTGTTCAGGAAGCCAATAATCAGTGCACCAATCAATGTGCCCATGATGCGACCACGACCGCCAGCCAGGCTTGTACCACCTAGTACTACCGCTGCGATAGCGTCTAGCTCATAGCCCATACCTGCGGTTGGTTGAGCCGATGACAAACGAGAAGCCACGATGATGCCCGCTACCGCTGCTAACAGACCACAGATTGCGTAAACGCCAATTTTTACTTTGTCTACGTCGATGCCTGATAGGCGAGTTGCTGATTCGTTGCCGCCAAGTGCGTAAACGTAACGGCCAAAGCGTGTGTGGTTAAGTAGGTACCAAACGGATGCGAATACTACGACCATGATCCAAACTGGAACCGGTACACCCATTGCGTAGCCTGTACCAAACCAAGCGAATGCGTCTGCTGTGTCAGTAAAGCCAGTAGAGATAGGGCGACCGTCGGTGTAAACCATGGTTACACCACGAAGTAGTGTCATGGTTACTAGCGTTGCGATGAAGGCTTGAACCTTACCTTTCGCGATGATCACACCACTTATTGCACCTAATGCTGCGCCTGCTACAAGAGCGGTTGGCACAGCGATCATCACTGGGATTTCCATGCCAATCATGCTGGCAGCGAATGCGCCACAAAGTGCCAATACTGAGCCAACGCTCAAGTCGATACCTGCGGTTAAGATAACCAGCGTCATACCTACAGCGATGATTGCGTTAACCGACGTTTGGCGCAGAATGTTTAGGATGTTGTCGACAGTAAAAAAGTTCGGGTTTAAGAAAGAAACGACAACAATCAGAAAGATCAAAGCAATCAATGACTTTTGATCAATCAGCCACTCTTTGCTGATTAACGGCTTTTTCTTCGGCGCTTCAGTTTCAGTTGTTTTGCTCATGGTTTTGGTACTCATGCTGCGTCCTCGTTAATCTTTTTACCGACCGCACACGCCAGTAATAATTCTTGGTTTGCTTCTTTAGCGTCAAATTCACCGCTGATGCGGCCTTCATGCATCACCATGATGCGGTCACTCATTCCTAATACTTCTGGCATTTCAGAGGACACCAAAATGATGCTCATGCCGTCGGCTTTAAACTTATTAATGAGTTGGTAAATCTCTTTTTTCGCACCGACATCGACACCACGGGTTGGCTCGTCGAGAATCAATACTTTTGGTTTAGTCATCAAGCCTTTAGCGATAGCGACTTTCTGCTGGTTACCACCAGAAAGGTTGCCAATGATTTGCTCGCGAGTCGGGGTCTTGATGTTGAATAGCTTGATGAAGTCATCCACTGCGATCACTTCGTCTTTGTGTTGGATTTGACCGCTTTTGGTCAGTAGGTCCAGTGAACAAAGAGACATGTTCTCTTTCACTGAAAGCCCAAGCACTAAGCCGTCACCTTTACGGTCTTCGGAGATGTAAGCGATGCCATTAGCAAGGCCATCTTTAGGACTCACAGGGTTGATGGTTTTATTTTCTAAATTGATAACGCCGCGCTCACTTGGAAGGGCACCGTAAATCACTTTCATCAATTCAGTACGACCAGCACCCATTAGCCCTGATACACCTAGGATTTCACCGCGCTTTAGGGTAAAGCTAACGTCATGCACACCTGAGCCAGTAAGGCCAATCACTTCTAAGCAGGTTTCACCATGACTTGGTGCGATGCGAGGGTATTGTTCGTCGAGCTTACGACCTACCATCATTTCGATAAGGCCGTCTTCGTCAGTATCTTTTACTTCGCACTGGCCAATGAACTTGCCGTCACGAAGTACAGTGATGTCGTCACAGATCTCGAAAATCTCTTTCAAGCGGTGAGAAATGTAAACAATGCCGCAGCCTTCATCACGTAGCTCGTTGATTACCTTGAACAGAGACTCGGTTTCAGTATCGGTTAGGGCATCTGTTGGTTCATCCATGATGATGACCTTAGATTCAAACGATAGGGCTTTTGCAATCTCTACCATTTGCTGCTCGCCTAGGCTCAGTTCGCCAAGCGGTGTTTTTGAACTGTGTTTTACGTTTAGGCGCTTCAGTAGCTTGTCGGCTTCTTGGAACATCTCGTTCCACAAGATGCGTCCCATGGAGCCGGTGATTTCACGACCTAAGAAGATGTTCTCGGCGATGGTCAGCTCTGGGATCAGGTTCAGTTCTTGGTGAATGATACTGATACCAGCTTGTTGAGAGTCTCGAGGCCCTTTGAATGCAGCAGGCTTACCTTGGTACGCGATAGTGCCGCCATCCAAGTGATAAATGCCTGTCAGCACTTTCATGAGGGTTGATTTACCTGCACCGTTTTCGCCCATTAACGCCATCACGCGTCCTGGGTAAACGTTGAGGCTTGCCTTGTCTAGTGCTTTCACACCAGGGAAGGCCTTCTCAATTGAGCTAAGTTCTAAAATGGCTTGAGTCATGTCGGTTCCTTTACTCGGGGCCAGTTGTATTTGGTTATTCTGTCTTTCAGCTATCACGCTGGGCTGTCGTTATTTTTCGCTTGCGCTAAAACGTTACGCCAGCTTGGAAAATGACATTCGCGTATGGTGTGCATTCACCGGTACGAATCACAGCGCGGCTTTCATGAGTGCGCTGTTTAAACTCTTCATGAGTGATGTAAGTAATCGCAATTTCTTTACCACAACGCGCTTCTTCTGTTTTGATTTGATCAATCAGCGCTGCATGATGCTCTGGGCTTACTTTTGCAAACTCTTCAGCGATAACCACACCTTCAATTTGAGATTCATCAAGCATGGTTTTTACGGTTTGAGCAAAGCTCGGCACACCGTGAGTTAAAGCAAGGTCGATACGAGATACATGATCTGGAATCGGTAGCCCTGCATCACAAATCGTAATTTCGTCTGTGTGGCCAAGAGTCGCCACCAAGTAGGAGAGTTCAGAGTTTATTAGAGTACTTTTTTTCATATCACGACCTATCGAAAAAACACGCTTGATGGGATGAGAAACAACTCAAGAAAAGCCATCGAAACGTTTCGATAGTGATAATAGTGTGTGATTTATCATTTGCACCTTTCACCTTCTTAGAGTGTGATAACGATCATCGAAACGTTTCGATGAGGCGTTTTTTGGTGATCTCAGTCACCGTGATTGATTGCATAAATTCGAGGGAAGTAGGGGGCTAGGTTCGTTTTTGTGGAGCCCGATCGTTGGCAAAGCTAGGAACAGGTTTACTCGATGTGTGGCTTTACTGTTGGCTCGAATAGGGCAAAGCCTATACGAGTTCACCTTCTTTTATTGATAGAGCGTAACCAAACTTAGTGACTGTGAGAATTTGAATATGAGGCGTTCTTAAACGAGCGAATACGTTACGCAGGTTATAAATAACGTTAGCTAGGGCATGAGGTGATGAGAGCTCTCCCTCCCAACACTCATCAATAATATGTTCTTTAGTGATTGGCTTTCCTACGTTCTCTACTAGTAGACAGAGCACAGCCAATAACTGAGGGCGTAATGCAATACGGTTACCTTGCTGATTGGTAATCGTTCGAGAGTTGGTATCAATGAGTAGGCCGCTGAAGTCTATGGTGTGGTTCATCGTATTTATGTTCATTTGTTCGAATAGAAAAGATTGGTTTATGACTTGTTGTGCATCGAAAGTGAGCAATCAAAGCGCGCGGATTATGCAAAATCACACCTCTCTTGAAAGTAAGCGCACGTAAGCCACGCGAGAAAAAATATAAAAAACCGTTGGTTTGAAAATGGATGTGGGATTTTTTGCGAAAAGTGAAGATGTTTTATTTCTTTGTTATTCAGTTGGTTATTTGTTTTTACTGATTTTGTTGTTCGAAGTTACTAAGTGATTATATTTTTATTTATTTTTTTGTTTTCTGTGAGCGTAATCTGATTGCCAATTCGACGGGGTGTCGGATAACTCTAAAAAGATTGTGCGGTTTGGGAACGCTTAGCAATCTTGATTTGAAATAAGTAAGGTCAAGCAGTAATGAATAACAAACTAATTTTAGGCGTGGCATTGATGTCAGCGGTAGCGACAAACAGTGTAATGGCAGAGGACAGTGGTTTTTACCTTGGCGGTGCAATTGGTACCGTTGATTTTGAAGATGATGACTTAGTTTCATCAAAGACAGAACCTGTAACTTTTGAAGCCGAAGACAACTCTTACCGTCTAATTGCAGGTTACAAGTTTAACCGCATTGTATCGCTTGAGGTTCAATATACAGACTATGGCGACCTAGTTGCAAAAAACCACGCTGATAAAACAGAAGGGTTTACATGGACTCCTCAAACAGTATCAGTAGCTGCAAACCTAGGATACACATTTGATAACGGCATGCGTCCGTTCGGTATTATCGGTTTATCTTCTATCGATCTAGATATGAAAAACGCAGACGGTTCTCGCCCTTCTGGTTCTGACTTCGATGATACTGGCACTGGTGTACGTTTCGGTGTTGGTGTGGAGTATACCCCGCCTAAGTTATCAGCATTAAGCCTACATCTTGGTTATGAAGCGGATGCATTCACTATCGAGACTTACGAAGGTAGTTTTTGGAATCGCAGAAAAGTAGAAAAAGACATTGTACTAGAGTCTTTCTACCTAGGCGCAACATACAACTTCTAAGTTTCACACTTTGTTAAACGGTAAATCGATTTCGAAATGGGGCGTCGGTTGGCTCAACCCGTTTAGCTAAAGTGAAAGCTGCCGCAATCGTCGGCAGCTTTTTTATACATCGACCAACACGTTCGTCAAAGCTGTTGGTTTAAAGACTCAAGGTAATATGAAGATGAATAAATCTCTATTGAGTGCAGTACTGCTTCTGTCGTCATTTACAGTTCATACGGCATCAGCTTCGGTAACGGATAGCGGCTTTTATCTAGGTGGCGCAATTGGTTCGTCAGACATTGATGATGACGGCTTAGTATCAAAAAGTAATTCAGCCAAAACAGCGACATTTGAAGCGAAAGATAACGCTTATCGCATTATGGCCGGCTATAAGTTTAATCGTATTGCTTCTATTGAGGCTCAATACACGGATTACGGTGATGTAGTTGCGCACAACGCAAAAGTAAACTTTGCTCGCTCTTACAACTTCAGTTGGGCACCAAAGGTTATTTCTTTAAGCGCAAATCTTGGCTACACGTTTGATAACGGATTACGTCCTTTTGGTGTGGTTGGTTTGTCTAGCATCGACTTAGATTCTAAGGACGGAAGATACAGCGCTTCTCAGATCAAGTCTGATGCCGATATCGGGGCTCGCGTAGGCTTTGGCTTAGAGTACACACCTCCAAAAGCACCGGCTTTCAGTATGCGTTTAGGATATGAGGCAGATGTGTTTGATGCCGAAATTAAGGAGACAAGGTGGAAGGGCTCGGTCGCAGAAAAGAGTAAAACATATAAAAAGACAGTAACTTTGGACTCTTTCTACTTAGGCGCGATGTACACCTTTTAAACTATTCAGTTTTGCCTAAAGCAAGTCTATTTCTAAATGGGGCGTCGGTTGGCTAAACCCGATTGGCTAGGCTAAAAAGCCGCAGTGTTTGACTGCGGCTTTTCTGTGTCTAGCTTAGGCCTCGCGGATATGAGCGGTGACGGAAACGACAGCATGATCAGTACTGAATTGGTCGTGTTCGAAGCTTGGGTTAATCAGATGATGATCGAGCACGGTATAGTTTGATATCTCCATCAAACTCGAAGAGTTCTGGCAGTCAAATTCGTTCGACATCAATATGTAGTCCAATACAGAGCCTGAAGCGCCGTAATAGTGTGTCGGTTTCCGTTGTTCAAGTAAGTCTTCTTCGTGTAATTGATGGTAGAGATCCCAACTGTCTCTCAATCTAAAGTGTGAAAGCCAATGTTGGCTGGTTTCATCTCGATTCAACGAATAGCTCAACAGCCCTTTGAATTCATCGTTGAATAGGGGCTTGTTAAAGTCGCCCATCAACACAACGGGTTGGTCGGTTAGATAGCGTTGATTGGTAATGTATTGGTGTAGCAGTTGAGCTTCTAGTCCGCGCTGAACACTCGATAGCCAAGATCCTAGTTGTTCCTGGTGAAGTTTAATCAGTGTATCGCTTTGTGGCTTTTGCTCTGCTGAACTGTCACTCGGTTCTACCGTTTCAACTTTAGGCTCGGTTGGGCGTTGAGATTTGAAGTGCACAACATAACAGTCGGTCGAACCTAAATGGGGTAACGTAATCGTGGCGTGAACAGGTGTTCGGTTGAATGAGAATTTGTCGCCAAGGTTGAAGGCTGAAAGTAGCTCTAAATCGGGTGTCACAGGCTGCACATTTTCAATCGGGTAACGGGAAGCAATACCCACTACAGGGGAGGTGTATAGATAATCATCTTCAACGTGTGCACTATCGACCACGGCAAAGTAGGGGTAACCCAGTTCATTCATTAGCTGCTGTAAAGATTCTGGGCTGAAGATCTCTTGAAAGCCAATCACATCGCAACCTGTTGAACGAATCGCTTCAGCAATCCAATGCTGTTTCTTTTGCCATTCATCGAGGCTGTAGATGTTCTCAAAATCATAATAAGCATTCGGCGGCTCAAGGTAGTTCAAAAGGTTGAACGTCGAGAAGGTTACTTGGTTTGGTTTGTTCAAGGTTGAATCCTATTGAAATCACTCTTTTAAGGATATCTAAAATATGGAGATATTGTTCGTATTTAGTCAGTTATTTTCATTTGATCTAGCGAAGGTCGTCGCTTTCTGCTTAGATTCTCTCCATTCGATGCGGTTAAGGTATCGAGTTTAATTTTCTCTACGATCAATCGGTCGTTTTCTTATGGTTTCACTATGAAAAAATATACCTCTCTCGCTCTTGTATTGTTGAGCGCCTTTTTCTCTGCATCGTCATTGAGTCAATCCCTTAAGCCTGAATCGATTGAGCAAATTGAATCTCGTGTTTCGGCACGCATTGGTGTGGCTGTCTATGATTCTGCGACCAAGAAAGCGTGGAGCTACAAGGGCGACGAACGTTTCCCGATGATGAGTACCTTCAAAACTCTGGCTTGTGCGAACCTTCTTTATGATGCTGAAAATAAAGGGCTAGATTTGGACTCAAAGGTCAACATTAAGTCTGAAGACCTCATTGTTTGGTCTCCAGTGACTAAAGAGCTAGTCGGTAAAGGTATTTCACTTAGAGATGCGTGTAGCGCAACCATGACGATGAGTGACAATACCGCCGCAAATATTGTGCTAGGTGGAATAGATGGACCCAATGGCTTAACTCAGTTCCTGCGTTCTATTGGAGACAGCAATACTCGCCTTGATCATTTGGAGCCAGAATTGAATCATGCTCGACCTGGTGATGCTCGCGATACCACAACACCGAATAGTATTGTGATGACGTTGAATGAGTTGATGTATGGCGATACGTTGTCACAAGCGTCTAAAGCGACGTTAAAAGGCTGGATGATGGACAATAAAGTGTCTGACGGAATGTTTCGTTCTATCTTGCCTAGTGGTTGGAATATTGCGGATAGATCAGGGGCGGGCGCTTATGGTTCTCGCGCAATCACGGCTATTGTGTGGAGTGAACATCGAGCTCCGTTGATCATCAGCGTCTCTCTCACAGAAACTGAATTCACTCTCCAACAACGTGACAAGGTGATTAATGAAGTGGGTCAACTTATCTTTGACACGTATCTGGTGCAGTAGTTAATAGTGCAGTAATCCTACACAATCACGCGCTAGCCACAGGTTCAGCCATAGCGCTAGCGCGTGATATTTCTTAGAACAGTCCCGAGTAATTTGTAAATAAAGCGTAAGACTTATGGTGCTGATGGTTTTATTAGTTATTACATGATGTTAGATTTGATTCTATACTTGTTTTAACGGCATGCATTCAAAGCCGACAAATCAAGCTGAATATTGAATTCATGACATTTGAAGGGAGAGTCAAATGGGAACAGATCTTCGACGCAAGGCCTCGCAGCGCACTCAGTTTTTCAGGTTAAAGTTAGCCTCATGTGCAGTTATGCTGCCGCTTATTGCTCTACAACCCTCCGTTACTTACGCATCCGATACCGAATCCACTCCCGCTGTCACCGTTATTGAAACCACACAACTGGTTGGTTTTGGTGAAGCAAAATACCCAGCCAACTTTACTCACTTCGATTATGTTAATCCGAATGCGCCTAAATTCGGCAAAGTGACCTACGGCAGCATTGGTACCTACGATAGCTTTAATCGATTCGGCTCCCGCGGTGTTGCCGCTAGTTATTCCGGTGAAATTTACGATACTTTGATGTTTTCACCGAGTGATGAAATTGATGCCTACTATCCATTGATTGCTTCTAAAGTTCGTTATGCGAGTGATTTCTCTTGGATGGAAATCGATATCAACCCGAATGCTAAATTCCATGATGGTCAGCCCATCACAGCCCATGATGTGGCGTTTACCTTCATGAAATTTTCGACAGAAGGTGTGCCTCAATATCGTGTGTACTACAAAGACATCGAATCCGTTACTGCGGTTTCTGACTTGGTTGTTCGTATCGAGATGAATAATCCTAACCGTGAGAAGTTGTTTAGCTTTGCTCAAAGCACTCGCGTGTTACCAAAGCACTTTTGGAAAGACAGAAAACTCTCTGAGCCGCTAAGTGAACCGCCAGTAGGCAGCGGTCCTTATAAGATCATCAGTTATAAGTCGGGTCAAAGTGTTACCTACGGCCTTGATGAAAACTATTGGGCTGCAGATTTGCCCGTTAACGTGGGTCGCAATAACTTTAAGGAAGTGCAGTACGATTACTATCGTGATGACACCGTGATGTTAGAAGCCTTTAAAGCAGGGGAGTTTGACCTTCGTACTGAAAACTCAGCTAAGTTCTGGGCCAACTCTTATACAGGCGCAAACTTCGACAAAGGCTATATCGTCAAAGAAGAGATCAATCACGAGAAGCCAGAGTCGACCCAAGGCTTTGTCTACAATATTCAATCTCCGGTGTTCTCAGATCCTAAAGTTCGTGAAGCGTTAACCTACGCGATGGACTTTGAGTGGATGAATAAGAACATGTTCTACGGCCAGTACAAGCGCACTCGTAGTTATTTCCAAAACACTGACTATGAAGCGAAAGGCTTACCAAGTGAAGACGAAGTGGCGTTTCTGTCTCAGTACAAAGACCAGATCCCACCGCGAGTGTTTACGGAAGAATACCAGCCTCCAGTTACCGATGGCAGTGGCCGTATTCGTAGCCAAATGCGCACGGCATTTAAACTGCTGAAGGAAGCGGGTTGGGTACTAAAAGACAAAGTAATGACCAACGAAAAGACTGGTAAGCCAATGTCGTTTGAGTTGTTGATTTACAGCCCAACGACGGAGCGTATTGCTACACCTGTTCAAAAGAACCTCAAGCGAATGGGTATCGAGATGAAGATCCGTACGGTCGATACCACGCAATACATCAAGCGTCTGCGTGATCGAGATTTCGATATGGTCTCTTCATCGTTTTCGCCAAACCCTTACCCAAGCCCGAACTTAATGATTGTTTGGAACTCTAACTACATTGATTCTACTTACAATACAGCAGGTGTAATGGATCCTGTGGTGGATGCGTTAACTGAAGAAATCGCACGCAACCAACAGAACCCAGAAAAGCTCCTTACGCTAGGTCGCTCTCTTGACCGTGTGTTGCAGTGGAATTTCTACAACATTCCTCAATGGCACGTTGGCGAATATCGCGTGGCAATGTGGGACAAGTTTGAGCGTCCGGATGTGCTGCCTAAATACGATTTAGGTATCGATACATGGTGGATTTCAGAAGAGAAGGCGGCATTGCTTCCTGAGAAACGTCGCTAGGAGTTAGCATGGCTGCGTATATATTTCGACGTTTGTTGTTGGTGATCCCCACGCTGTGGGCGATCATCACGATTAACTTTTTCATCATTCAGATTGCGCCAGGCGGGCCTGTAGAGCAGGCTGTGGCGCAATTAGAAGGGCATAACTCTGGTATTATGGAGCGCTTTTCTGGTGGTGGACAAGAGGTTGATTTAAGCGAGAGTGATCAAGCGTCTGCCAGTGGCTATAAAGGCTCACGTGGGCTGGATCCGGAAGTGGTTGAAGAGATCAAAAAGCAGTTTGGTTTTGATAAGCCGATTCACGTTCGCTACTTTGAGATGTTGAAAAACTACGCGACTTTTAACTTTGGTGAAAGCCTGTTTAAGGGCGGTAATGTTATCGATTTAATCATCGAGCGCTTGCCTGTATCTATTTCTCTGGGGCTTTGGAGTACGTTAATCATTTACGTGATTTCGATACCTCTGGGCATTATGAAGGCGATACACCACGGCTCTCGTTTTGATATTTGGTCGAGCGCGGTGGTGATTGTCGGTTATGCGGTCCCTGGCTTCTTGTTTGCTATCATTCTGATTATCTTGTTTGCCAGCGGTAACTACTTCAGTTGGTTCCCTTTGCGAGGGTTAGTATCGAGCAACTTCGACCAACTCAATTGGTATCAGCAAATCGGTGACTATTTCTGGCACTTAGCATTGCCTATTTTCGCCATGGTGATCGGTGGTTTTGCCACGCTCAGCATGCTGACCAAAAACTCCTTCCTTGATGAAATTAACAAGCAATATGTGGTAACGGCACGAGCGAAGGGTTTGGACGAGAACAGTATTCTCTACAAGCACGTTTTCCGTAACGCAATGTTGATCATTATTGCCGGTTTCCCAAGCGCATTTATTAGTATTTTCTTCACGGGTTCTATGTTGATTGAAGTGATGTTTTCACTTGAAGGCATTGGTTTACTTGGCTTTGAGTCGACCATTCAACGTGACTATCCCGTGGTGTTCAGTTCTCTCTATATCATGACCTTATTAGGCTTGGTTCTGAGCATTATCTCCGACCTGACTTATACCTGGGTTGATCCTCGAATTGATTTTGAAGCGCGTTAATGGCGAACGAATAACAAGGTATTGATAATAAATGTTTAACAACCCTTTAGCTGAAGCTCGTTGGTTACGTTTTAAAGCAAATAAGCGTGGTTTTATCTCCCTTTGGATATTTACCATCTTGTTTGGCTTGAGCCTGTTCGCTGAGATCATCGCGAACGATAAGCCATTATTGGTTTCTTATGACAATCAATGGTTTGTGCCTGTCATTAATGAATACGCAGAGACAGAATTCGGTGGGGAATTTGAAACCGAAGCCGACTATAAAGACCCGTATGTAATCGACCTCATCGAAGAGAATGGCTATATCGTTTGGCCTATCATTCCTTTCAGCTACGACACTATCAACTTTGATATCGCAGGCGCGGTACCATCGGAGCCTGACTCGGTTAACTGGTTAGGCTCCGATGACAAAGGGCGAGATGTGTTGGCTAGAATTATTTACGGCTTTCGTATCTCGGTACTCTTTGGTTTTGTTCTGACGATTGTTTCAAGTGTCATTGGTGTGGTCGTTGGGGCGACACAAGGTTATTACGGCGGTTGGGTTGACCTGTTTGGGCAACGTTTCATTGAGGTGTGGTCCGGAATGCCGACCTTGTTCTTGCTGATTATTTTGTCGAGTTTTATCGAGCCGAATTTCTGGTGGTTGCTTGGGATTATGGTGCTGTTCAGCTGGATGAGTTTGGTGGGCATTGTTCGTGCTGAGTTCTTACGTTGTCGTAACTTTGACTATGTACGCGCGGCACAAGCGATGGGCGTCGATGACAAACGCATTATGCTTCGTCACATGTTGCCGAACGCTATGGTTGCGTCCCTAACCATGATGCCGTTTATCTTGTCTGGGTCCGTGACCACACTGACTTCGTTAGATTTCTTGGGCTTTGGCCTTCCTGCGGGTTCGCCTTCGTTAGGCGAGCTTCTGGCGCAAGGTAAAGCCAACTTACAAGCGCCTTGGCTTGGTATTTCCGCATTCGTTGTACTTTCTTTGATGCTTACGTTACTTGTCTTCGTCGGTGAAGCGGTACGTGATGCCTTCGACCCACACCAACAGAAGTAAGGATAGGTTATGACTTCAAATACAGCTCCTGCTTCTCCAGTTCTAACCATAGATAAACTGTCTGTGGGTTTTGGAAGAAAGAAGGCGATAGAGCAGGTAACACACGATGTTTCGCTCGAAATATACAAAGGGGAAACACTGGCGCTGGTGGGAGAGAGTGGCTCGGGTAAATCGGTGACGGCTAACTCGATCTTAAAGCTACTGCCTAAAGGCTCGTCGCATTACTTGAGCGGAAAGATTAACTTCTCTGGTAGCGACATCTTGAGTTGTTCTGAGAGGCAACTGCGCGGTATTCGTGGTGGTCGCATCGGGATGATCTTCCAAGAGCCGATGGTGTCACTGAATCCGCTTCATCGAATCGGCAAGCAGTTGGTTGAAACCCTCGCGATTCACCGCGGTATGCGCACCAATAAAGCGCAAGCCTTGGCGATAGAGTGGTTATCTAAAGTAGGCATCCGTTATCCCGAGCAAAAAATATTAGCCTATCCGCATGAGTTATCTGGAGGTGAGCGTCAGCGTGTGATGATCGCGATGGCACTGATTAACGAGCCAGAGCTGCTTATTGCTGACGAGCCAACGACCGCATTGGATGTGTCGGTACAAGCGCAGATCCTCGACTTGTTGAAAGATCTACAACAAGAGCTTGGCATGGCGATGCTGTTTATCACCCATGATTTGAGTATTGTTCGTAAGATTGCCGATAGAGTTGCGGTGATGAAAGATGGCCGCCTTGTCGAAAGCAACGATTGCCAGACACTGTTTAATGCGCCAGCTCACCCTTACACACAAAAGCTAATCAATTCAGACCCGAAAGGCTTGCCTGTCCCTGTGTCACCCGACAGCAAACCGCTACTCGATGTAGATCAACTTCGAGTTTGGTTCCCGATCACGGGTGGCCTATTTAAGCGTACTATTTCGCATATAAAAGCAGTCACTGATATGGAGTTCACCCTTAAGAAAGGGCACTCAATTGGCTTAGTGGGTGAGAGTGGTTCGGGTAAGTCGACTACAGGTATGGCTATATTAAAGCTGGTGGAGAGTGAAGGTTCGATCACTTATGAAAGCGAGCAGCTTCAAGGGCTAAACCGCCAGCAGATGCTACCATTTCGAAGCCGTATGCAAGTCGTCTTTCAAGACCCATTCTCAGCGTTGAACCCAAGAATGTCGGTGGCACAAGTGATTGGTGAAGGCTTACGAGTTCATCAACAGCTGGATGAGACCGAACTGGACCAACGTATCTGTGACGTGATGAAAGAGGTCGACCTTGACCCTGAAACACGTCACCGTTACCCAAATGAATTTTCGGGCGGTCAAAGACAGCGCATTGCGATTGCGCGAGCACTGATTCTGAAGCCAGAGTTTATTTTGTTAGATGAGCCTACATCTTCGTTAGACAGAACCGTTCAAGCGCAAGTGCTGGATCTGCTGAAGTCACTACAAGAAAAGTACGATCTTACGTACCTGTTCATCAGTCACGACCTGAACGTCGTCAAATCCCTATGCCATTACACCATAGTGATGAAAGCGGGTGAGGTGATTGAGAAGGGTGACACCGAGACGCTGTTTAGCGCTCCTCAACACGAATACACCAAACAGTTGGTGAGCCTCTCGAACGTGGGTGGCGTGTAAGTCGCCAATAGAGGCACTATTCTTTATAACAAGGGCGATCAGGTTGAATTCAACATGGTCATTTAGTTGTTTTACGATTACACTGCGCCCAATATTTCAGAAGTACATATTTTAGGTAGAGGTCACCATGGACCAAGAACATTACGAAGACGCTGACTACGAAGGTTACGAGCACGGCGAAGAAGGCGAAGAGATTGAAATTGAGGCGATTGGTGTCGATGTTTCATCTCAGCCAATTGAGCTTTACAAGGTGTTCAAGATCGCGAACCTAGTGAGTGGCGGTGGCGAAGCCAAGCATGTTATCTCTGAAGGTTACGTTGCGGTAAACGGTGAGCTGGAAACACGTAAGCGCCGTAAAATGTACGATGGTGACTTCTTTGAGTTTAACCAAGAATACTATGTAGTGTGCTGTGACCAGCCAGTACAAGAAGTAGAAGATAAACCAAAGAAAAAAGAAGCGGCTAAGAAAGACAACAAGTCGAAAAAAGGCCAGTCTAAAAAGGGTTCAAGCAAGAAAGAATCACAGCGCAGCACTGCAGATATGCTAAGCGCTAAAGCTGAACCTAAGAAACAGAAAAAAGAGAAGAAGAAAGAAAACAAGCCGAAAAAGAAAGCGGACACGCCAAAGCCAACACGTGACGACAAAAGCGGCCGTAATTCGATTGAGTTCTTCTAATTTACAGCTTTAAACTGCTGGTCTGAAACTCTTTTATAGCTTATTAGCAGCGCTGAATGTGTCTTTAGCGTTCGCCAGATACCAAAAGGCTCACTGTAATAGTGAGCCTTTTTTGTTGTCGCTAGGTTAAGTTTGAGGAGACCCTTAGTTAACCTGTTCTACTTCATTTGATGGCTTAGAGCGTTTGAATGAGTAAATCATGTAACCGATGACGCTTGCAGCAACAATAACAGAGCAGACTCGGATAAAGTTAATCAACATTGGTGCGTTCTCAATGAACTCGTTAATTCCCCAAAGTAGAACGAGTGAGAATACAAACATAACGAGCAGTCCCCAACAAGGTGCATCGATTTTGCCCGGCACAACATACCAACCATCTTCTTTGATTGGCTTGTTCAAACGCGCATACTCTGCTTGCTGACCTTTGACAGTATAAAGGTGCATTTCTTTTTGTTTGCCTGTTAGCAACAAACTTGCAGCGTACGCGACAATTGCATTAACGAAAACACCGATAACACAGTACCAAGGCCAAGCGATATCAGTCGCTACTGCTACATACCAGATTGCTAAGAAGCTTGCTGCGACACCAATTAATAGTCCCTTTTCTGTAATATGTTTGGAGTAGAAACCAAGCACGAACATACAGAAGTTTGCACCTACAAAATAGGAACCCGCTTTACTTAATATCTCTAAAACTGAGCCTGTACTGGTTGCAAACATGAAGGCTGGGATGATGATACATAGCGCCCACATAACCGTGAAGAAACGCGATACTTTGAGGTAATGTTCCTCTGACTCGTTTTTCTTGTAAAAGCGTTTATAGAAGTCAGTAACAGAGACGGTAGCCATAGAGTTAAAAGCGGAGTCTAGGCTCGACATACTTGCTGCAAGAATAGCTGCGGCGATGATTCCCATCAGCCCCGGCATACCATATTCGCTGGCATAGTGCAGGATAATGGTGTTGCCATTCTCAAACTCTTTACCATCGTAGTAAGCGTTAAATAACACGCCTAATAGAATGAATACGAAGTAGATGAAGAACGCAACGTAACCCATCATTAGCATCGCTTTTTTCGCATCACCCATGCTTTTCGCTGCCATGCAGCGTTGAACCATCATTTGGTTACCGCCATACACCGTAGTGTGGAACATTGTCATGGCGATAACGCCAGCCCATACGGTGGTAACTTGGCTCAAATCTAAATTAGTTTGTAGTGCATTGGTCATGCCTTGTGACTTCAGATCTTGCATCACTTCAGTCATTGGTTGTGGCATGCCATTCCAAACGGCTTCGATGATGATGAATGCCCCAAGAAACAGAATGACCGCTTGAATGACATCTGTCCAAATAACGGCGGCAATTCCTCCCATGACGGTATAGATTAGCGCGATAACAGTGACAATGACGATGCAGTACGTAACGTCGATACCGGTAATGAACTCAAGGATTAATGAGGTCGCATATAAGACTGCTGCTGAGCTTATCGCTTGTTTAATCAAGAAAATCAAAGACAGAGTGATACGTGAGGCTTTACCAAAGCGTCGTTCTTGATATTCATAAATTGAAGTGAGACCGTTGTTGTAGAAAAACGGCATAAACACAGCAACGATAAAGAAAATCACCAAAGGGTAGTTTAGGTGGATAGCGATCACCGACAAGCCTTCTTTGTAAGACCAAGCTGGTCCACCTAAGAAAGACATCGCACTAACATAGGTACACACAACAGAAATACCGATGGCCCACCATGGAATATTTCTATCGCCTAATGCAAATTGGTTGGCGGAAGTCACGCGTCTACCAACCAGTGCTCCCATAACTAAAGTCAGGACGATATAGGTACCGAGAATTGTCCAGTTTAAAGCGCCAAACTCATACATGCTCACGTCCTTTTAATTGTTCTTCCATTTGCTCAAACAGATCGTAACCAAGCTGTTTTAAGATGTGTGCGATATCGATAGCGACCCAGTTCTCCTTGAGTAGTTCGCCTTCTCGTCGCCAGATATCCATAACGCGAAGCTCGATGTGCTTGCCTGTCGGTGCCAACCCTAACCAGCCACTGGTGCCAGTATGTGTACCGTGCATGTGTGGCCAACCACCAGTGGATACGTAGTCATTTTTGGACAAAATATTGAGCTCTATATCGACACTTCGGTCTGGGAACGCAAAGACAAATGGCCCTTGATGGTGGTCGCGGAAGCCTTGGATACCACGAGTCGTACCAATACCAGCCGGTCCGTACCACATGAAGTCGTCATGCCAGTAGTTTTCTAGATCCATTGAATCAAGGCGTTTACCATCAAATCGACCCAAGCAAGCCAGCATGTCTAGCACTAGTTTTTGGCTTTTCTCGCTCTCTTCCTTTGCGGTGCTACCTGTCTGTATCCCGTCTTGAGTCGCCGGGGCAGGGACTAATCCAGCATGGCCTAGGCTCTTGCGTAACGGATTCACGCCAGCTTGGTTCATTGCATCAATAAAATCAGGGATTAGATAGGACTCAATAATTTGACCATCTTGGGTGCAAACCATTTCTGTGTAGCGCAAGTAGAGTGTTTTTCCTGTTGCTGGGATACCAAACAACGGTTTTGCAAATGTGCCAACAAAGTAGCCAGTAGAGTTTACCCAAGTGCGACCTTCATATTCACCTTGCATAATGATTGAAGGGCGTCGTTCAACATCAGGTAGTGAGTTTATTAGCGGCAATAGAAACGCTTGTTCAGTCGCATCGACACCAGAGACGTCGTTAATCGGATGAGCGACACACCATTTAACGTCAACATTTATCATCTCTTGAGCTACTTGAGTCCGTTCGGACGAGTGAGCGTTAAAATAGGTTCTGTAGAAATTTTCTATCAAGCTGTTCAACATAATACTTCCTCATATAGTTAACCGATTTGAATGAGAATCTGTTTCCAGACAGCACTTTCATCAAGTAGAGTAAATTCTCTGCGTAGGCCCCAAGGTCCAAACTCCGCATGGCTGATTCCCATGATGTAAACGTCTTTTCCTGTAGGCTTTCCAAACATACCGTAGCCTTCATGCTTGCCTTGTAGCGACCAACGAATAGCCGCACGTGGTGACATCATTTCGTCATTGCGGCCTATACGATGGTGAATTTTGAACTCCGCGTTCGGAAATGAAGAGCGCAGTGACATCCAAAACTGGTCGATCTCGTTATGAGAGAGTGCAGTTTGACCACCCGTGTATTCGCCAATACAAGCTCGGTCATATTCTTTTGGTATTACCGAGAACTCAGCACTCATTACACGTCGCAGTATGTCTTCATAGCGCTGACCGTATTCATTGTCGTTCCCTACACCAAGGTAAGGACCTTGAATGTCGACTTGGGGAGTAAAAGGGAAGGGGCATTGCTCAACGCCACCCTCTATTTCGATTTGTTGACGAGCATACTCTTCTGACTTCATACCCAGTTGGTTTGCAATCGCAGCGATGTCTCGGATCATCCACTCGTCATTGATTTGGTTATTGATGGCATGGCAGTCAGCGATGATTCGAAACTTAAGTGTTTTGTTTGTGGCTTTGCCAAATACGCCATCATTAGTGTGAGTAGCTGTTGAAATGATTCGATGTGATGAGAGCATGCCTTGCTCAGGAGTCCCTGACCAAATAACGTCTTCACCCAATAAGGTACGGTTCGGGAACTCGGCTAGTGTGCCCATGGTCGCGCTGATGACCTTTTCGTTTCCCTCGGTGATGGAGAGTGGTGTACGGACGATAATGTCAGGTGAGTAATAGTTATGTAGGGTACTCAGACCTCGATCTTCCCAAATTTCTTTAGTGATGCCTAATATGTAATCCGGAAAATCTTGCCATTTAGAATCAAAGCCAACCATAGCCATTAATCACCTCCTGATGCGTCATAAAATTAGTTATTGGATTGTTTTTGGTTACGTATCCAATATTGCCTTTTGTTACCACTGTGTCAATGAGGTGTTTTGCATATGTTTCTTTATTGTGGGTTTGATCTGTTTTTTAACAACTCTCAAACTACAGTTCTCAGTAAGATAATTGAGTGGTGATTCCATATTTATCGTGTGTATATGAACAAGATAATTAGGTTTAAATGTAGCATATTTGTATGTAAAATATTGTATTTGTTGGTTTTGTTTTGGTTGTGGCGAGGTGGGAATTATACCAGAAAGTGCTCTGTGGCGATTTATTATATCGAAGTGATGACGAGAGGGAATTTAGAATAATTATTCTTATGTGATGGAACTTTGCTCGGATTGTTAATTTTTTGTTTAGATTTTTTTGATTGAAAATGGATTCGCATGCAACGATAAGTTTGGGGATGGTTGGATTGAAAAAGCCACTCAAAGATGAATATTGAGTGGCTTTGTTGATGGGTACGCTTAAGACAACAATTCTGGAAGGAACAGCGATATCGCTGGCACAAAGGTAATGATCATCAAAGCGACGAGCATGGCACCAATCCAGCCTAAAATCGCCCGAGACAAGGATTCAATCGGCACGTTGCCCACTTGGCTGGCCATAAATAAGTTGGCACCGAGTGGGGGAGTGACAAACCCGATGGCTAAGTTCACGATCATTACGATACCAAAGTGGATTGGGTCCATTCCCAATGCGGTCATGTTGTCGATACCTTTCCGGTACATATTTGGGAATGGTTGGGTTTTTAGTGCTTTAGTGAATTAAACGTAGGCACGATGCTGGTGAATATTGAAAAATGACGTCTTCATCGAATTCTAATACACATAAATCTTTCAAATAGTTACATCTAATTGGAAACTTATATACTAATTAGCTAAAGTTTTTGTACCCAATAAGAATAAGGCTAGGTATATGAAAAAACTCATGTCAGTAGTAGCAATTTCACTGTCATTTAGCACTCATGCGGCTATCGACAGGTGGCAAGAAAATAAAGCTGGTGGATATTTTGTGGACGCTTATGATGCCTCTATATTCGCTCATATAGCATCTGCAGTTAATGGTAACTCTAATGTGTACTTTAATGCTGGAAATCCCGAATGTCATGAATTCTCAGACTCACTATCGAGCATGATTATTGAGGTTAATACACAAAAAGTTAAAGCCAGTATGCAATGTTTGGGGGAAGACTCTGCGCAAGTGTGGGCTACTACTAAAGCAGGCATGGACTTTGTTATTAATGAGTTTAAGCAAAAGCTTGAGGTACAAGTTAAATTTAACGAAAAATTCACAGCCTCGTTTAGTGCTGTAGGGTTTAGTAAAGCTTATGCTTATCACTCATATGGGAAGGACGCAATTTAACGTATCAATTGTCAAAGATTACTGTTGTGTAAATCAGTTGAGCTATTTCAAATCTTGCGGTCTAGTTTTTTTGTAATGGTTAGGTTTACGGTTATGGGTAGAGTCAAAAAACAAATTGGGCTGAGTACAATGGTGGGCTTTGCAAGTCGGGTAACTCATCCCGATTTGACTCCGTTTGGTAGTTCATGTTGGTTTTTTGGGTGTAATTAGAGGTAATAGCACCAAGGCCACACCATCTGAACACCCTCAAGTGCAGGCACTGGAACGAGCTTGTCGTAGACTTAATAAACATTCACATTCATGAGAAGAAACCATAACAGTATCAGACTATTGCATTAGCTCTGTTAACGAGAATATGTGGCCGCTCTGAGCCATGTTGTTCAGTGGGTTATTTATCCGCACTTAATATAAATCGATGGATTTTTAGACGAGATCACAGAAAAAAGCCCTAACTTGAGATTAGGGCTTTTAGTCTAAATTTATCGGCGTTTAGTAGGTTGGTTTGCAGCAAGCTTTTCAAAGGAGGAGAAAGCTGGCTAAGAGCCTTTGGTTGTGCTCCCTCGCTCAATAATGGTGCCAGATTCAAGAAGGTATTCGCCTTTAGCGTCCACGTTATCGTTGATGCGCTGCATTAAGTCTTCGACAGCTCTTTGCACGATTTTATCGGTAGGCTGAGCAATAGTAGTGAGGTCATAGCTTGGCCAAGAGGCCATTGGGATATCATCGACTCCCATCACTGCAAAGTCTTGAGGAATATGGCATCCGAGCTTTCTAAGACCGTCCATAACACCCATAGCTAGGATATCATTGGCACAGAACACAGCATCTGGCTTGGATGTATGCTCCATTAACTCTTTAGCGGCTTCTAATCCCGCTTCAAAACTGTATTTTGCATTGATGAAGATAGGTGAAGCGGCTTCACGAGTTTTTGCGGTTTCAGAGAAGCCAAGCCAACGTTTGTCACTGGTCATTGAGCCTGCATCACCACTGACATAAGCCAGTTGTTTGTAGCCCTTATCCAGCAAATAATCCGCCGCTTGCGTGCCAGCTCGTTGGTTATCTAGGCCAGCGCTGTTCGCATTAATGCTTTCTGTATAACGGTTGATAAGGCTTAAGTGAACGCCAAACTTTTCACATTGTGCGAATGCTCGGGAAGTAAGACGGCTGGTGGCAATGATTAAGCCATCAACCTGATATTCAATCGCGCGTGAAATGGCAAGATCCAAGTCGTCTTTATCGATAGGGCAAAGGACAACTTGGCCACCGCGCTTTTGAATTTCCATGGCGAGAGCACGAGATTGCAAGTCGTACATTGGGTTTGATTCGCTATCAAGTGCGATAGCCACTAGCCCTGAACGATTGGAAATAAGGCTACGAGCGATCGCATTTGGCGTGTAGCCAAGTTTGGTCGCTGCATCCATAACCATTTTACGTTTCTTCTCACTAATGCTCGCTGTAGGACTGAATGCCCGAGAAACGGTAGACTGAGAAACGCCAAGCATTTTGGCAACATCAATAGAGGTAACTTTCGCTTTTATGGTGAATCTCCTTATATCGCGATAAATCCAAGCGCCACCTTGATTAGGTCAACAGGTCCTAATGAGCAAGGTTTGATAATTACAATACGTGTAACATTTGAAATCACAAAGAAAATTTATGAATTCATGACGGCTTGCTCATTTCGAAAGCCATCAATGATCATTTTGTGTTCAGAACCTACGCAAAAGAAGTTAACGCCGAGCTCTTTCCAGTGACGAGCCGCTTGAGCATTTGCGACAAACATACCAACGGGCTTGTTAACTTGCTGAGCTGCTTTGATTATTTTGATACTCGCTTCTCGTACACATTCATCATTCACACTTTCAGCACCGTAAGACACGGCCAAATCGACTTGTCCAATAAACAGGGCATCAATGCCTTCCACTTTTGCTATCGATTCAGCGTTTACCACACCCTCTGGGTCTTCAATTTGTGCAATGACAACCGTGTTGTTCTGGCTATCTTTCAGGTGGTTGGCCATCGGTTTGGTTGCGTATTTTGCTGCGCGGCTTGAGCCTGCATAGCCTCGACCACCTTCACCGTAATGGGACATCTTCACTAACTTTTCTGCTTGCTCTGCACTGCATACGTGTGGGATCTGGATTCCTGTCGCTCCGCAATCTAACGCATTCAAAATGGTCGATGGCTGGCTATCTTGAACTCGAACTACGCAAGGGAGCTGATTAGCGCGCGCAGCAAGAATGCAGCTATCCAGTGTCGATCTATCAAAAGGGGCGTGCTCCGCGTCTAGCACAATGAAAGGCAGTTCAGCCAACGCAAGCACTTCGATGATGTGCGGATGAGGGGTTTTAACAAAGGTGCCAAGTAGCTCGGTGTTGCTTAGTGTGTTCTTGAAGTTATCCATTACTTTCTATTCTCCATTACTTTTCATTTGCTTTTGCAAAGGTATGCAAAACTTAACATGTGTTGTTGTAAAAAAAGAGTAAAAACAATGTGATCAATGCAACATTAATTGACTGTATTTTAATCCGATAGGCATCGTAACTAACCAGCTGTAAGTGTTTTTGTTATTTAAAACAATGACTTGACTTTGATTTTCTAAGTTGAGAAATGAATTTGCCAAGTGTTAAAAAAATGTTTATGTTTGTTTTGCATTCGTATCCAAAAGTATAAAACAACAAAAATAAACTCTGTTAAAACTACACATAAGCAAACACTAGGCATACGCCACAAGGAGAACTAAGCATGGCTCGCATTCTAAAACACGGCATCACTGAAGAAGCATCAGCATCAAACAACGCGCAAGTACGTCAAACGGTTGAGAACATTCTTTCTGACATCGAAAAGAAAGGTGACAGTGCAGTACGTGAGCTTTCAGAAAAATTTGATAACTGGTCTCCGGAGCAGTTTCGCTTAACAGATGACCAAATTCAGGCGTGTGTGGACGCATTGGACGAATCTACTAAGCACGACATTGAATTTGCACAAACACAGGTTCGTAACTTCGCTCAGATCCAACGTGACTCAATGCATGATGTAGAAGTAGAGACTATGCCGGGTGTTGTACTAGGACACAAAAACGTGCCAGTAAACAGTGTTGGTTGTTACATCCCAGGTGGTAAGTACCCATTGGTTGCATCAGCGCACATGAGTGTTCTTACTGCGAAAGTGGCTGGTGTGAAGCGTGTGATTGCTTGTGCTCCTCCTTTTAACGGTCAACCAAATGTGGCGATTGTTGCCGCAATGGCGATGGCTGGTGCGGATGAGATTTACTGTTTTGGTGGCGTACAAGCGGTAGGTGCGATGGCACTTGGTACAGAAACGATTGCTCCAGTCGATATGATCGTTGGCCCGGGTAATGCGTTTGTTGCAGAGGCTAAACGTCAGCTGTTTGGTCGTGTTGGTATCGACTTGTTTGCTGGCCCAACAGAGACGCTTGTGATTGCAGACGAAGAGGGATGTGACCCTGAATTAGCGGCTGCGGACTTACTTGGTCAAGCTGAGCACGGTTACAACTCTCCAGCGGTACTGCTAACCAATAGTGAAACTTTTGCAGAAGAGACAGTAAAAGAGATTGAGCGTCAGCTAACGATTCTTCCTACTGCTGAAGTCGCTGGTAAGGCTTGGGAAAACTACGGTCAGGTTATTGTGTGTGATAGCTACGAAGAGATGGTTGAAGTAGCAGATGACATTGCTTCTGAACACGTACAAGTAATGACAAAAGATCCTAAGTACTTCCTAGACAACATGACTAACTATGGCGCGTTGTTCTTAGGTCGTGAAACAAACGTTTCTTACGGCGATAAATGTATCGGTACTAACCATACTCTGCCAACAAACAAAGCAGCACGCTACACCGGCGGCCTGTGGGTTGGTAAATTCATTAAAACATGTACTTACCAGCGCGTAACTGAAGCAGCTTCGCTAAAAGTCGGTGAGTACTGTTCACGACTATGTGCATTAGAAGGTTTCGCAGGTCACAAAGAGCAAGCAGACATTCGTGTACGTCGCTACAAAGAAAAATCGGTAGAGGCATAACATGACAAAACTCGCCTTAGTTACAGGCGGCAGTGGCGGCATCGGTGCCGCCATATGTCACAAATTAGCGCAATCTGGCTATCGCGTTGTGTTTACCTACAACAGTAATGAGGTTGCAGCTCAACAGATCTTGGACAGCTTACAAGGTTCAGGTCATGCCATGTATCAACTGAATGTTGAAGACAGCTCTGCGATTGGCGCATTAGCGGACCAAGTTAAAGAGTCGTCGGATTCATTAGATTTGCTAGTGAACTGTGCAGGTATGACAAAGTTTGTCGCGCACAATGATTTAGCGTCTTTGAATGATGAGCTGATAGACAAGATCTTCCGCGTCAATGTTCGAGCTCCATTTGCGATGGTTCGCGCGTTTGAGCCATTACTTCGCAGCGCCAAGGGTTGCGTAGTGAACATCACTTCGATTGCAGCACAAACCGCAATGGGTAGCAACGTGGCGTATTGTGCGAGTAAATCAGCGGTTGAAAACATGACACGTTCATTAGGCCGTGCTTTATCTCCAAATATCCGAGTACTCGCTGTTGCTCCTGGCTTAGTGGATACCGAATTTGTCAAAGGGTTAGATGATGAATGGCGCAATGCACAAGAGCAGTCGACACCGCTGAAACGATTAGCGAGTGACGAAGAAGTTGCCAACGCCGTTTATGCAGCTGCAGAGCTACTGACATTTTCAACCGGTAATACCATCGCTGTCGATGGCGGAAGACCGCTAGGTTAGGTAAGAAGGAATTTAGAATGACCCTACAAAATACAATAAATAACAATCTCGTTCGTTACATGGAGCTTATCCCAGGCACGAGTGCTTTCATTGATGCACGTACTCCGGGAAGCGACCTAAAAGACAACTTCTGTATCATTGGTGCTGGTGTGGCTGAAAGCAGCCGTCAGCATGTTCATATTCGTGAAACAGCAGGCTTTAACATTGGTGCAGCAGGTCAGCCACCAGGCATTAAGAACTCTCTGCACTCTCATCATACTGCTGAACTATTTGTGGTCTTCAAAGGCCAGTTTAGATTCTACTGGGGTAACGAAGGTGAACACGAAGCGGTATTGTCGCACGGCGATGTTATCTCGATCCCTACGAACCTGTTCCGAGGTTTCGAGGTTGTAGGGCGTGATTACGGCTTTATGTACTCTGTGTTAGGTGGTGACAACTCTGGCGGTGGCGTGGTTTGGCACCCAAGCGTGATTACAGACAGCCAAGGCTACGGTTTATACCTAAAGGCAGACGGCACGCTGGTTGATACCATAGACGGTGATGCAGTGCCTAGTGAGTCTGAATTGATGCCACTACTAACGGATGAAGAGCTGAGCAAATTCGATACCTACACCGCCGAGCAGATGATGCCTTTCGTCGCATTGAAGAAGGATTACCGAGAAATCTCAGGTGACTTTGACAAGCCTGGCGTTAAACAGTTTGCATTAACGGGACACCCATCTGCGAGCTACGACTTCCAAGTTAAGAGTGTGGATGACGTGAGTATTATGGCTTACGAGTTAACGGAAGGGGCGAGTATTCCTGTTCACCAACGTGATGAAAAGCAGGTGTTGATTAACTTTGAAGGCGATACTTTGCTTAACCTGGTGAAAGATGGCGAACAAGCACAGTTGGTGTTGACTACTGGCGACGTGTTTAGTGTACCAGCAGGTGCATCGTACAGCCTAGAGAACCTACGAGGCACCAGCTTCACCTACGTGGTATTGGGTTCTGACCAACCACAAACACTGTAGGATAATTAATGATGAAACCAGAAGTACTACTGTTATGGTTACCTGGTTTGTTATGTGATGAAGCGTTGTTTCAAGACGTCAATAAAGAGCTGCCCGATTGGGTGGCTCCTTTTACTTATGACTTGGGAACCGACACATCCATGCAAGCCTTAGCGAGCAAAGTGCTAGAGAACGCCCCGGAAAGTTTCGTGCTTGGTGGTTTATCTATGGGCGGCATTCTTGCGTTTGAAGTCTTTCGACAAGCGCCACAACGCGTTAAAGGCTTGATCTTAATGGACACCAACTCTGCAGATGAAAAGCCAGAAGTGTCAGAGAAGAGAAACGCCTTGGTTGATAAAGCAAAAGCAGGGGAGTTTGAGTCAATAACGCCTGATATTCTAATGCCAGTGCTTATTCATCCGAGCCAGTTGGCGAATCAAGAGCTGACCCAAAGAATCACGAAAATGGCGAACAATATTGGCGTTGAAAGGTTTGAGGCTCACGCTCAAGCATTGGCGACTCGTCCTGACGCGAGACCACTATTGGCCGATATTCAGGTTCCTACGTTGATCATCACAGGTAAAGATGACCTGTTATGTCCAATCGATAATCACCTGTTAATGGCGAAACACATCAAGCAGGTATCGCTTCATGTCATTCCTGATTGCGGACACTTATCGACAATGGAGCAGCCTAAGATTGTTGCGCAGCATATTCGTAGTTGGTTTGAAGGCGCTCAGCTGTGATTCTTTATAGTGAGCGAAGAAGCCACTTTTCATGCCGAACATGCAATATAAAGTGCAGTGCGCTTTATATTGCACTTGTCACCATGTTTGCCACTGTACTTTGCACCTTACCTAAGCACTAAAAGCCATCGCTGATTTACAAGCTGCTTCCTATCTGCTTTGCCACAAAATCTACAAACCTATCCCTGAGTGGATTCTCACTCTCTCCATTCCATATCAATCCGACAGGCCAAGTGGCATGTTTACCTTGTAATGCAATGAATTCAACCTTGGTGTTGCTTATCTGCTGTGCGCTGCTCGGTACTATTGTGAAGCCGATATTGGCCGAGACTAACGCAAGCAAGGTGAGAATATCATCAGCTTCTTGTGTCTTTGATAGATCGAGGTTGTTCGCCAGGCAATATTGTTGGATCTGTTTGTCTAGTCCAGGACCACGATGTTGAGCGAGCTTTAGATAAGGCCACTTAGGTAATTCACAGAGTACCTGATCTTTGTTTGGCGCTTGCTTGAGAAGATCTTTGTGAATGGCAATCACAAGGGAATCATCGAAAAGCGTTAGGCTGTTTAGATCTGACGAGTCTGGGATTCGATTGAAGCTGATATCGAGTTCGTGGCTCAACAGCTCATCTTTTTGCTGCTTAGAAGGGGTGTCATTTAAGGTGACGTGAACCTCTGGATATTGCTGTTTGTAAGCCGCAATCAGCTTAGGTGCCTCGTGATAAGTGGACACGCCAAATCCAATGTTTAAATGCCCCTGCGTTCCGTTTACCACCGAGCCAGAAAGCTGCTGAAAGGCTTGCATTGAATCGACCAAGCGTTGGGCTTCTGCCAGTAAGGTTTTGCCTGCATGCGTCAGCTCTGCGCCATTTCTGCCGCGGGAGAACAGGCTCGCCCCAATATTGGATTCAAGCCGCTGAATCTTTTTGGTGAGTGCCGATTGAGTAATGTAGAGCCGCTCTGAAGCCAAACGATAATTTCCCGACTTAGCCAGCTGACAAAATGCCTTCAGTAAATCAAATTCCATTCCAAGTGCTCATTGAACTACGAATAAATTTCATTATATGGAATTGAAGCGATTTTTTATACTGGCTCCATACCAAATCGGATAAAGCGAAAATTTGAGGACGAATCATGAAAAGAGACATCAAAGTAGCATCGGTTCAGTTTAACCATCATGCCGGCGACAAGGCGTACAACTTATCGGTGATTGAGCATTACGTTCAACAAGCGGCGGACAGTGGTGTCGAGATCATCAGCTTCCCAGAGATGTGTATTACTGGCTACTGGCATGTGTCTGCTTTGTCGCGAGACGAAATAGAAGCCCTCGCGGAGCCAGTACCGAGCGGTGAATCCACTCAACAGCTGGTTGCACTAGCAACACGATTTGGAATGAGTGTTGGTGCGGGCTTGATAGAGCAGGGTATTGATGGTGAGTTATACAATACGTATGTGTTCGCGATGCCAAATGGTGAGGTACAGAAACATCGCAAATTGCACACGTTCGTAAGCCCATATATGAGCAGCGGCGATCAATACACGGTGTTCGATACGCCCCACGGTTGCAAAGTCGGGATCTTGATTTGTTGGGATAATAACTTGGTTGAGAACGTTCGAATTACCGCTTTGAAAGGTGCCGATATATTGATTGCACCACATCAAACGGGCGGTTGCCACTCGCGTAGCCCCAATGCGATGAAGCGAATTGACCCAGATTTATGGTTAAACCGAGATGAAAACACAGAGGCGATTCGTGCTGAAATGCAGGGCAAGAATGGGCGCGAATGGCTAATGCGTTGGTTACCGGCAAGAGCGCACGATAATGGCATGTTTGTGGTGTTCAGTAACGGTGTTGGCGTTGATATGGATGAAGTAAGAACGGGCAATGCGATGATCCTAAGCCCTTATGGGGAGATCATAACAGAGACGGACAGCGTTGATGACGATATGGTGATTGCGGATTTGAAAGCGCAAGAGTTAGAGATGTGCACCGGGAGACGTTGGATTCGTGGTCGCAAGCCTGAGCTTTATCATTCACTGACGCAGCCGCTCGGACATGAACTGGACCCACACCAAGCGCGTTTTTCAGAAAAATAATGTTGAAGTTGCTGGTGGAGAAAGTGAGTGAATCAAGCGAGTGATTAATTAATGGCTAAGTGGGGAAGGGATCGGTCTTTAGCTCTTAATTTAGTCTCCCCACTTAAATCGTTTTTAAGTGGGGAGACTATCTACACTGGGATAAGCAATTGCCTATGTTTAGTGGCGAGTTCGAGACGAAGTAAGATCCGCAGCTCTAAGTTGAGCAATCGCTTTTGCGAGTTCAAGCTGAGCTTGTGCGAAGTTAACGTCTACGTTGCCCTTATTGATGTTTTCTAGAGCAGCGTGTTTCGCTTCTTCAGCGCGAGCGCGGTCAATGTCTTTTGCGTGCAAAGCGGTATCGGCCAAAACCGTTACCACATCCGGTTGAACTTCAATCATCCCACCAGACACATAAAGTACTTCATCTTCTGCTTTTGGGTCGGTGACAAACACCGTCACGCCCGGTTTTATTTTGCTAAGAAGCGGGGAGTGACCGGGACGAATCCCGAGTTCACCATCTGCTCCAGAAACGGCTAGGGCATATGCCGGCCCTGAAAACAGCGTACCTTCCGCACTTACGATATTAAGTTGAAATGTATTGTCTGTAATTCCAATAGCCATAATGCACCTACCTGTTAGAGTGATTTCGCTTTTTTAAGCACTTCGTCGATAGAGCCACAGTACAAGAATGCTTGCTCTGGAATGTCGTCGTATTCACCATTCAATAGGCCTTTGAAGCCTCTTAGCGTTTCGCTGAGTGGTACAAACACACCTTTCTGACCGGTAAAGACTTCCGCTACGTGGTAAGGCTGAGTTAAGAAACGTTCAATCTTACGAGCGCGAGATACGACCTGCTTATCTTCTGTCGAAAGCTCATCCATACCAAGAATCGCAATGATGTCTTTTAGCTCTTTGTAGCGTTGCAGTGTGGTTTGAACCGTTTGTGCAATGTCGTAGTGCTCTTGTCCTACGATCAGCGGGTCCAATTGACGTGACGTTGAATCTAGCGGGTCAATCGCAGGGTATAGCCCCAGTGCTGCGATGTTACGAGACAGTACAACAGTCGCATCTAAGTGAGCAAAGGTTGTTGCCGGAGATGGGTCAGTCAAGTCATCCGCAGGTACGTATACCGCTTGGATAGAGGTGATCGAGCCCTGTTTTGTTGACGTGATGCGCTCTTGAAGCACCCCCATCTCTTCCGCCAATGTTGGCTGGTAACCTACCGCTGAAGGCATACGACCTAACAGCGCAGATACTTCTGTCCCTGCAAGCGTGTAACGGTAGATGTTATCGATGAATAACAGCACGTCGCGGCCTTCATCACGGAAGCGTTCAGCCATAGTTAGGCCAGTAAGCGCAACACGTAGACGGTTACCCGGTGGCTCGTTCATTTGACCGTAAACCATGGCAACTTTGTCTAGTACGCCAGCTTCTTTCATCTCGTAGTAGAAGTCGTTACCTTCACGAGTACGTTCACCTACACCGGTAAATACAGACAAACCTGAGTGAGCTTTGGCGATGTTATTGATAAGCTCCATCATGTTGACGGTTTTACCTACACCGGCACCACCAAACAGACCAATTTTACCACCCTTAGCGAATGGACAGATAAGGTCGATAACCTTAACACCTGTCTCAAGCAATTCAGTGCTGTTAGCTTGTTCTTCATAAGAAGGGGCTTCGCGGTGGATCTCGTAGTTCTCTTTTTGGCCGATTTCGCCACATTCATCGATAGGTTGGCCAAGCACGTTCATGATACGGCCTAGTGTTTCTTCACCGACTGGAACTGTGATTGGAGAACCTGTGTTTTCAACAGTTAGGCCACGACGTAAGCCGTCTGATGTACCCATCGCAATACAGCGAACAATGTTGCCGCCGAGTTGCTGTTGAACTTCTAATACCAGCGAGCTTGCTTCGTCGCTAGTGACTTTCAATGCATCATAAACGCGTGGGCTGTTATTGCCGCTAAACTCGACGTCGACCACCGCGCCGATCACTTTTACTATTTTTCCAACACTCATGTGTAATTCCTCAAATTCTATTCTGACCCGCTCTTCCTGCCCTTAGACAGCTTGAGCACCTGAGACGATTTCACTCAGTTCTTGGGTAATGGCAGCTTGTCGTGCCTTGTTGTACACCAATTGCAAATCATCGATGAGCTGACCAGCGTTGTCGGTAGCGGCTTTCATGGCTACCATTCGTGCAGCTTGCTCACAGGCGATGCTCTCAACGATGCCTTGATACACTTGAGATTCGATGTATCGGTGTAACAGTTCAGAGAGTATGTCTCTTGGCGCTTGTTCATAGATGTAGTCCCAACGACGCGCTTTCTTGGCTTCACCGTCTGCCTCTGAGTCAGAAGGGTGGGGTAGAAGCTGTAAAGTCCTTGGAGCCTGAACCATGGTGTTAACGAACTGGTTGTAGACTAAGTACAAGCTGTCGATTTTGCCTTCGTCATAGTGACCAAGCATCGCGTTAACCGTACCTAAGATGTCTTCTAACTTTGGTGCGTCACCTAGGCCTGAGGTTTGTGCGATAACATTGCCGCCGCGTTGGAAAAATGAGATAGCTTTTGAACCAATTAAGGTGGTTTCTACCTCAACGCCTTTAGCACTCCATTGCTCCATTTCTTCCAGCACTTTCTTGAACAAGTTGGAGTTCAAGCCACCACATAAGCCGCGGTCAGACGAAATAATGATGTAAGCCACGCGCTTAGGTTCACGCTGTTGAAGGTAAGGGTGCTGGTATTCCAGCGACCCTGATGCAACATGGGAGATAACCTTACGCATGTTTTCGGCATATGGTCGCGTCTGCGTCATGTTGTCTTGAACCTTACGCATCTTACTTGCCGCGACCATTTCCATTGCACTTGTGATTTTCTGAGTGTTACTAACACTGGCTATCTTGGTGCGAATTTCTTTAGTACTTGCCATAATCTGCTCCTATTTGTTTTTGTTTCCAGCTAACAAACCGGAGCACTTACCAAGCTTTCATCCCAACAAAACCTTCTAGAATCTCTTTAAGAGCGCTATCGATTTCGTCGTTGTAATCACCTGTCGCGTTAATCTTGTCGATCAGCGCTGGGTTTTGAGCTTTGGCGTACGCGATCAGCTCTTCTTCGAAGCGGGCTAGGTTGTTTAGCTCAACGTCGACTAAGTAGCCTTTTTCAGCCGCGTAAATCACAGTAGCTTGCTCTGCAACCGACATAGGGGAGTACTGCTTTTGCTTCATCAGTTCAGTCACACGCTCACCATGGTCAAGTTGCTTGCGCGTCATCTCATCTAGATCAGAAGAGAACTGAGCGAATGCCGCCAATTCACGGTATTGAGCCAGCGAAGTACGGATACCGCCAGATAGCTTCTTGATGATCTTGCACTGGGCAGCACCACCCACACGAGATACCGAGATGCCTGGGTCAACGGCTGGACGTAAGCCTGCGTTAAATAGCTGAGTCTGTAGGAAAACCTGACCGTCGGTAATCGAGATTACGTTGGTTGGTACGAATGCCGATACGTCACCCGCTTGAGTTTCAATGATAGGAAGCGCGGTTAATGAGCCTGTTTGGCCTTTCACTTCACCGTTAGTGAACTTCTCTACATACTCTGCATTGACTCGTGCTGCGCGTTCTAGCAGGCGTGAGTGAAGGTAGAATACGTCGCCAGGGAAGGCTTCACGACCCGGTGGGCGTTTAAGTAGCAATGAGATTTGGCGGTATGCGACTGCTTGTTTGGATAGGTCATCGTAGATGATCAGTGCATCTTCACCACGGTCACGGAAGTATTCGCCCATGGTGCAACCCGCGTAGGGTGCTAGGTATTGAAGCGCTGCTGATTCTGATGCTGATGCGACAACCACAATGGTGTTTTTAAGTGCGTCGTGCTCTTCGAGCTTGCGAACCACGTTAGCGATGGTTGACGCTTTTTGACCAATCGCCACATACACACATTTAATGCCTGAATCTTTTTGGTTGATGATGGCATCGATTGCTAGTGCCGTTTTACCTGTCTGACGGTCACCAATGATCAGTTCACGTTGACCACGACCGATAGGCACCATGGTATCTACCGCTTTGTAGCCAGTCTGAATTGGCTGGTCTACAGACTTACGTTCAATTACACCAGGGGCAATCACTTCTACTGGGTCAAGACGGTCACAACTTACGGGGCCTTTACCATCAATCGGCTCACCTAGGGTATTTACTACACGGCCCAGAAGCCCATTACCCACGGGTACTTCCAAGATACGCCCAGTGCCTTTTACTTTCATGCCTTCAGAAAGGTCAATGTAAGGACCCATTACCACCGCACCAACAGAGTGGGTGTCTAGGTTAAGTGCAAGTGCGTATTTGCCACCAGGTAGTTCAATCATCTCGCCTTGCATCACATCTGCAAGGCCATTGATGGTGATGATGCCATCACGAACCGATACGATAGTGCCTTCGTTGCGAGCTTCAGTTCTCACGTTAAATTGCGAGATTCGTTCTCTAATTAGATCACTAATTTCATTTGAATTTAATTGCATTTTATTACCTATCTCGCGTGAAGTTGATTAGCTAAGCGGCTTATTGATGTGTTCAACGAACCATCGATAACGGTTTCACCCGCCTTGATGACAATCCCACCGACCAGTGAGTCGTCAATCACCTGTTCTAATTCAACCTGACGCTCTAATTTCTTCTCAAGTGCAGCCGTTAATGAGGTAACTTGACCTGATGTAAGGCATTCTGAGCTGGTGACAGTGACAGGAATTACACGTTCATGTTCGTCCTTCAGCTCGCTGAACAAGCTAAACAAGTCTTTTACGACGGAAAGGCGACCATTCTCAGCCAACACTCGAATTAGGTTGATAACGTGTTCATCAACCAACCCTTGGCAAACGTGAATGATGAGATTGGCGAGCTGTTCAGTTTGTTGGGCGCTTGCCCCTTCTGCTGAGATAATCTGATCAGCAATCGCTTCTTCTTCCGTTACTGCCACAAGAATTGAAAGCATCGAGTGCCACTCTTGTAACTTGTTTTCACCCAAAGCAAAGTCGAATGAGGCTTTGGCGTAGGGATGAGCAATATTGGTGTAATCTGACATACTGCCTCCGCTTACAGTTCGCTAATGAGTTGGTCAACTAACGCTCGGTTCGTTTCTGAATCTAGGTTTTTGTTGATCAGTTTCTGTGCACTTTGAATAACAGCGTCTGCCATGTCTGCCTGAAGTTCACGACGTAACTTTTGACGCTCACTTTCTAGTTCGGCTCTGCCTTGCTCTAAGATGCGAGCTTTTTCTTGCTCGGCTTCTTCGTGCGCTAAGCTGATTATTTCATTGCGGCGTTTTTTGCCTTGTTCAATCAGTTCAGTGACGTTGCGTTTTGCATCTTCGACAAGTTGTGCGCCATTGGATTTTGCTAGTTCTAGTTCTTTCGCTGCATTCTCTGAATGGCGTAAACCATCAGCAATTTCTTTTTGGCGCTCGTCTAACATTGCGGTGAGAGGGGGCCATACATATTTCATGCATAGCCAAACAAAAATCACGAATGAGATTGCTTGCCCGAACATGCTTGCATTTAAGTTCATACCTTCCTCGCTAAATCTTGATTAATTACAAATCGATCTTTTCAAAGCTTTTTGATTAAGCCACGGCGAAGATGATGTATAGACCGATACCAACACCGATCATTGGTACTGCATCCACAAGACCCATCATGATGAAGAATTGAGTACGAAGCATTGGGGTAAGGTCTGGTTGACGAGCAACACCTTCAAGGTATTTACCTGCCAAATTACCAATACCTGACGCTGCACCTGCCGCACCTAAACCAATCAGTAATGCACCTGCTACATATAAAACTGCGCTTACGATATCCATTTGTATCTCCGATAAATAATTTGTTAGTTAAATTTTTTAGTTATTAATTAGTGGTGTTCTTCTGTTGCCATACCTAAATAAACAACGGTCAGTACCATAAATATAAATGCTTGCAAGAATACGATTAATATGTGGAATAGTGCCCAAGGAACACTCAGTGCCCATTGCATCCACCATGGCATTAATGCGATCAGAATAAATATCATCTCACCTGCATACATGTTTCCAAATAATCGTAAGCCTAGTGATATAGGTTTTGAAATTAATGTTATTAATTCAAGAACTAAGTTAACAGGGTATAAAAGAGGGTTATCAAATGGCTGCGTAGTAAGCTCTTTGATAAAGCCTTTCAATCCTTTATTTTTAAATGTATAAGTCAACAGTAAGATAAATACACCGAGTGCCATCGACATTGGAATATTTACGTCCGCCGTTGGTAGATCTCTAAAGTGTTCTAGACCCATTGCACGACTTAATGCTGGTATGAAATCTATTGGTAATAAATCGACCGCGTTCATTAACAACACCCAAACAAAAGTGGTTAATGCCAGTGGCCCTATTAATTTATCCTCCGCTTGAAAAATCTCTTTTACTAGGTTGTTTACAAAATCAAATATCAGTTCGATAAAACATTGAAATCGACCTGGAACACCGCTGGTGCCCTTAGTCACTACGTATCGAAAAGCTCCAATAAACAGTAAACCCGTAATCCAAGATACCAACATCGAGTCGATGTTGAACGCCCAGAAACCATCACCTGTAGTTAAGAAGGTTAAGTGATGCTCTATGTATTCGTGAGCGGTAGTTACTTGATCCATACTACACGTACTCCGATCTTGTAGAGGCAGTAATAAATGGTGTTAAGAAGTACCCAACCATAGTGAGAATATATGCGTACAATATTACTGGGTTATCCAATTTGAAAAACTGGAACGCCAAGATAAACATTAAGAACGTATAAGTTATTTTCACGACACGACTCATTTGCATTAAGTCACGTAAACTATAATTAGGATTCTTGCGCACCTTTAGGCTTGCATATATAAAACCAAACAGCGGAGGTAGCATCGCAATAACGATACCCAAAGCCGACGATTCCATATCTACTTTATTACCAAAAAACACTTCATATAAAACTACACCGACGGCTAATACTACTTGGCAGAGAACAACTCTTTTAGCAGCAACAAGAATGTCACCACTTATCCCATTAAGCCTCATAATAAAACCTTATATTTAACAGTGTAAGCTCATATAAAACACAGTTTGAATATGTCTTGCTACTCGCATTTACTTGTTAATAAAACTTTGCTTGTTAACAAAGAGATAATCTTGCTGGTTTTATATCTCCTGACGAAATAGAACGATATAAACTAATTCGCTCTCGTTTCGACAAAATATAAACTACGCCTAAAATTATGTGATCAAAACGACAAATATCGACATCAATAATTCCATTTTTGAAATGGGTGTTTTCCATTTATGAAAGTAATAATTCTGTCACTATAATCATGAATATTTCAGATGATTTACTGATAACTTTAAGTATTGATAACTGCTCGAATAAATCAGGGTCAAGCCAAGTGTGTTTAAGGTAATCAATTTATATTTTTCAGACACTTAAATTAACTTTTCATCAGAGTTAGAGTCGGACTCTAGATGTGTTAATTCATCACTATTTGGTTATTTATAGGGAGCGGCGTGCGTTTATTAACGCAGAAATATATATTTTTTATCTATTACTCATGAAGCGTGGAAAAACTGTGTTACATCAATGGTTATCCGCATTTTTGTTACTCATCGAGGTATTTATGGCCGGTTAGATTGGATGGTAAGGGGAAGAATTGAGAGTGTTAAAACCGTTTTTATGAAGTTCAAACTCCACTTAAGAGCTTGTTGATAGTGGTTGATGCGGCCAGATAAAGCGTATTTTGAAGCAACAAATGGCAGTGCAGCACTGCCATTTGCTAAACCTTGTTTATGAAGCTTCATAGCTCAGATATTGAATACACAAGTCATGAAAAGCTTGCGCTTGGGGTGAGATAGTACGGTCAGACAGTCGGAATATTCCAATTTGTCGCTGTAACGGCGGGTCGATCAAAGGAATCCACACTAAACGTGTTTCATTGGTTGGAAAAGCAAGCTTAGGCAGCGTGGTTACCCCAATGCCTAGTTCCAACACTGAAAACAGAGAAGTAATGTTCTCTACGGAATACAGGGCTTGTTCGCTGAGCATACGTGCAGGTGTTGGATCGAGTAGGGTGCAAGTCCCGTTACGAATGAAGGGCTGTTTTAACAGAGTTTGCCATTCGATCCCTTCAGGTTGAGCGGCGATAGGGTTGTCCTTTAAGCAGACCACACCGATAGGATCGGAAAGAAGTGGGGTGAAGTCGATACTCTCTTCTTCTAAATGGGAGGTGTTGCCTAGGGCGACATCTACTTCTCCAGAGAGTAATCGAGCTTCTACACCTGCCGCATTATCATCAATCAAACTCACTTCTACATTCGGGTATTGCTCACAAAAGGCCCCTAACACGCTAGGGATCAATTTGGCTGCCACCGAAGGCACGCTCGCTATTCGAACTCTTCCTTGTTGCCCAGCCGCCGCTGCACGTAAGTCGTTGTCTAATGCTTTGTAAACATTCAAGAATTGAATGATTTTTGGTAGGCATATTTCACCAAAAGGTGTCAGTGTAGATTTGTTGCCTGTTTCAAACAGTGGCTGACCAAGTATCTTCTCAAGCTCTTTTATTGAAGTAGACAGTGCCGCTTGAGAGCGATTTGCTCGGTGAGAGGCGGCACGAAATCCACCTTCTTCGACCACTAAAACAAAATGTTTTAACTGTTGTAGCTTAATACTCATGACTTCGATCCCTCTCTAGCCCTTGCTATATCTTACTTTTTGTAAGGTGATAGATTTTATTTATCAAATGCACAAAATTTACCGTTAGATTTATCAGGCGTCAAGGTGCAGTATTTAACCATCTTGAAACATAGTTGTTACAAAGTTGGATGAAATCGTGAACGCACAAACTAAAAAACACCCAGTAAAAACCGCTCTTTTTGCTTCAAAAGCACCACTAGAGTGGGCAATCGTTAATAACGGCACTCTATACACGGCTCAGATTCCAATTGATGAAACGGGCGCAGTAGTAGAAGGCGGTATTGAAGCGCAAACGCGTCAGACTTTTAACAACCTTGTTCATACCTTGGAGTGTGCAGGCGAATCGATGGATTCCGTGCTGCAGGTTCTGATTTACGTGACTGACCGTGAATACCTGAAAACGGTAAACAGCGTATACGGAGAATACTTCAACGCACCTTATCCAAATCGTGCAGCAGTCGTTGTTGCAGGGCTAGCTAGAGAAGAGATGTTGGTTGAGTTCGTGGTTTATGCATCGGCGTCTCAACCTGAATAAATGGACTGTGAACTGAGGCAATTTGCCAAACAAAGCTGTTTGTCTATGCAGATCTTTATTGATACAAGCGAATGGTTTTACGTTTAGATACAAAATTAATACTTATTTTCTATATAAATTAACAATTTATTAATTAATCCGATGGTTGCCAGACTCAACCGCAACCTAACGTTACAAGGACAGAATGATGACTCACTTACAGAATGTTCAAGCAGAAAACGCACTTTATATCGGCGGCGAATGGCAAGCGGGTGTAAGCACCGTTGCGAACATTAACCCATCAGACATTTCTGAAAATATTGGCAACTTTGCACAAGCAAGTGCAGAGCAAGTTCAACAAGCGATTTCAGCGGCAAAATACGCTCAACCAGAATGGGAAAAAACACCGATTGAACGCAAGCAAGCCGTGCTTCAAGCCATTGGTGATGAGCTGATTGCCCGTTGTGATGAGTTGGGTACTTTGCTTTCTCGTGAAGAAGGTAAGCCTTTTGCTGAAGGTCGTGGTGAGATTTACCGTGCAGGTCAGTTCTTCCAATACTTTGCGGCTGAAGTGCTTCGCCAAATTGGTGACAACGCAGACTCAGTACGCCCTGGCGTTTCTGTTGAAGTGACTCGTGAGGCGGTAGGCGTTATCGGCATTATCTCTCCTTGGAACTTCCCGACGGCAACCGCTGCTTGGAAAATTGCTCCAGCGCTTGCTTTTGGTAACAGCGTTATCTGGAAACCAGCAAACCTAACACCAGCAAGTGCCGTTGCGCTTACTGAGATCATCCACCGCCAAGGTATCCCAGCAGGTACGTTTAACCTTGTATTGGGTAGCGGTTCAACGGTAGGTGATGCACTGATTAACTCTAAAGAAGTGAACGGTGTGAGCTTTACCGGTTCTGTTGACACGGGTCGTAAAGTGGCAGCGGCTACCGCACCAAACTTCGTTCGTTGCCAACTGGAAATGGGCAGTAAGAACGCGCTGGTTATCGCTGATGATGCAGATATCCAAACCGCAGTTGAAGCAACTATTGCCGGCTCTTTCTCTGGTGCAGGTCAAAAATGTACAGCGTCTTCTCGTCTTGTTGTTATGGATAGCATCCACGACCAGTACGTTGAAGCACTGATTAAACGTATGAGCGAGCTGAAAGTGGGTCACGCATTAGAGGAAGGCGTTTTCATGGGCCCAGTTGTTGACGGAAACCAGCTTGAAGCAAACCTAGGTTGGGTTGAGAAAGCGCGTCAAAGTGGCGGTGAGCTGGCATTCGGCGGCGAACGCTTGAGCATGCAACACGAAGGTTTCTATATGTCTCCAACGTTGTTCTTGAACACTAAGAACGATTGGGAAGTGAACCAAGAGGAAGTATTCGCACCAATGGCAAGCGTGATTCGAGTGGCTGACTTAGATGAAGCGATTGCAACGACTAACGACACTCGCTTTGGCCTAACAGGCGGCATCATCACTCAAAGCCTACGTACTAGCGCACTGTTCAAACAACAAGCTCAAACTGGTTGTGTGATGGTTAACCTACCAACCGCTGGTACCGACTACCACGTACCGTTTGGCGGTCGTAAAGAGTCTAGCTTCGGTCCTCGTGAGCAAGGTCAATACGCGAAAGAGTTCTACACAGTAGTGAAGACGGCTTACCAGCGCCCTTACTAATCTGCTCTCTATATAAGAATTGGATAGCTGAAGATATTAAGTCCCTAGTTATCCAGCTATCGAATTGGCCTGATTCTCAGAGTCAGGTCAACATTCAAACCTAATAAGAAATAACAGTAGATAAGTGATTTAACCCATTTTTGAAAACATGTTACTTGAGCGTGTTTTCAAAACCGAGCTAGAACACTGAGCTTTCAATAGGAGTGGTTATGTACCAGCAACGGATTGTTATAGATGGATTGCAATACTGCAATTGGAACAGAGAATATTTCCAAACACTTAAGGCGAGCGGCATTACAGCAGTTCACGCTACCGCGGTTTACCACGAGACAGCTCGTGAAACCTTATCTCGCTTTGCAGAGTGGAACTTAAGATTCGAGCAGAACGCAGACCTTATCATGCCGATTCACTCAATGGCTGATGTTGAGACTGCAAAAGCGACTGGCAAAGTCGGCATTTTCCTTGGTGCTCAGAACTGTTCTCCAATCGATGATGAGATTGGTCTTATCGAAGTGATGCGTAAGCAGGGGCTTTTGATCATGCAACTGACGTACAACAACCAAAGTTTACTGGCTACAGGTTGTTACGAGAAGAACGATACCGGTATTACTCGCTTTGGTAAGCAAGCCATCGAAGAGATGAACCGAGTGGGCATGATCATCGATATGTCTCACAGTGCCGAGCGCTCAACACTTGAAGCGATTGATTTGTCTTCTCGTCCTATTTGTATCAGCCACGCGAACCCGACGTTTGCTCATGATGCACTTCGTAACAAATCAAACGATGTGATTAAAGCGCTCACTGCACGCGGTGGCTTGATCGGATTCAGCTTATACCCATTCCACCTACCAAACGGCAGCCAATGTACCTTGGAAGACTTCTGTCAGATGGTTGCGACCACTGCTGACATGGTCGGCGTAGAGCACCTCGGTATTGGCAGTGACCTATGCTTAAACCAGCCTCAAGCTGTTCTTGAATGGATGAGAAATGGTCGTTGGTCTAAAGCGATGGACTATGGCGAAGGCTCTGCGAACAACTCAGGTTGGCCTGATGCGTTGCCTTGGTTCTGTGGTAGTTCGGGTATGGAAAATATTTATAACGGATTGATGCGTCATGGTTTTAGCGAGTCTGAAGCTGGACAAGTCTTAGGAGAAAACTGGTTTAACTTTTTGAAAGATGGCCTAGAGCCTCAAAACCAAAGTTAAGCTGCGCTTCTTACTAATAAGCATCTAACGAGCAGTCTGCTAAACACGTTCACTTAGTGAGAACTGCTTCAATCAAATTCACTATTTAAAAGGAACAACGGTCTATTTCGCAACGCGGTAACCCAAACATGGATTAGCCTGCCCAACACAAAAAATAATAGGGCAGGTGTTAAATACACCCTTGTAGTCATCATTTTTATGACAGCTGCAAAGAAACCTCTGGAGTCAGAGTATGTCTGATTTAACCAATAGCGTGAAATCTCCAAGCTTAAATGCGGGTCAAGCACACACAACAAGTAATGCAAAAAGCAACACAAACCAGTCTGAATCTACGTCAGACAAATTAGGGTTATCCAACCCAGCACTTTGGTACAGCGGCGGCTTTATCGCTCTGTTCGTGACACTTGCTTTATTTGACGGCGAGCTACTATCAAGCCTAGTAAACACGGGCTTTGCGTGGTCGGTTAAAGTATTCGGTCCTTACTGGCAAATGCTTCTTCTTCTGACTTTTCTTATTGGTCTTGGCTTGGCGGCAGGGCGAACAGGCAAGGTTATCCTAGGCGGCATCGCGAAACCTGAAATGGATGGTTTCCGTTGGATGGCGATCATCTTCTGTACGCTACTTGCGGGTGGCGGCGTATTTTGGGCTGCAGCAGAACCGATTGCTCACTACGTTAGCCCACCACCATTGTACGGTGTACAAGAAAACGCACAGCAAGGCGCGGTTAATGCGTTATCACAATCTTTCATGCACTGGGGTTTCCTTGCATGGGCAATCGTCGGCAGCTTAACGTCTATCGTGGTTATGCACCTTCACTACGACAAAGGCTTGCCACTTAAACCGCGTATTTTGCTTTACCCAGTATTAGGCGAACGTGCACTGAAAGGTCACACCGGCGCTTTGATTGATGCATGTTGTATTGTCGCTGTAGCGGCGGGCACCATCGGTCCTATCGGCTTCTTGGGCTTGCAAGTGAGCTATGCACTGAATGCACTGTTTGATATCCCTGATGGCTTCACGACGCAGCTGATCATCATCTTATTCGCTATCGTTCTATACACATTATCGGCATTGAGCGGCCTTAACCGTGGAATGCAAATGCTAAGCCGTTACAACGTGATTCTTGCAATGGCATTGATGGTCTACATCCTGATCTTTGGCCCTACAAACTTTATTTTTAACGGCTACATTCAAGGTGTAGGCAGCATGATCGATAACTTCATCCCGATGGCGACATACCGTGGTGACGAGGGGTGGTTGAGCTGGTGGACAGTATTCTTCTGGGGTTGGTTCCTAGGTTACGGCCCAATGATGGCAATCTTTATTGCACGTATCTCTCGCGGTCGTAGTATTTGCCAACTGGTTTCAACCATCAGCTTAGTTGCACCGTTTGTTACTTGTTTCTGGTTCACGATTGTTGGTGGCTCTGGCCTTGCGTTCGAAATCGCAGATCCAGGCAGCGTAAGTAAAGCGTTTGAAGGCTTTAACTTACCAGGTGCTCTGCTAGCGGTAACTCAGCAATTACCAATGCCGATGCTTATCTCTATCTTGTTCCTGATCTTAACCACCATTTTCATCGTAACGACTGGCGACTCAATGACTTACACCATCAGTGTTGTGATCAGTGGTGAGACAGAACCGAATGCAATCATCCGTACTTTCTGGGGCGTGATGATGGGCGTAACGGCGTTGATTCTGATTTCTCTAGGCTCTGGTGGTATTTCCGCGCTGCAATCTTTCATCGTAATCACAGCGGTTCCGGTGTCCTTAATCTTACTGCCATCGCTTTGGAATGCGCCTCAAATCGCAATCAAGATGGCGAAAGAGCAAGGTTTGTAGAAAAGAGTTTGTAGAAAAGCAGAGTTTGTAGAAGAGCAGGAACTGTAAAGAAACTGTAGAGGAAACGCTCTCTAAAAATTAAAGAGAAACAAGGTATCAGCCTTTGAAGTAAGGCTGATACCAGATTCCGAAAGGAAGAGAAAACCCGTACTGGTGAAGATACATCGGACGGCAACTATTTAGGTCAAGAGATCTAGTCAGGACAAATAATAAGGGGCGAGTTCGCTTGCCTCGACAACATCAATAACGATTAAAACGTGAAAGCTAACCAACATACTGTCGCTATACATGCTTCAAAAGACAGCAACGATCGGTTCTGAATGGCTAGCAAAACCCTTATAACTACAAAGGTGGTGAGCAAAATGGATGCACATCGTTCTACCTACACTGAATCAGCACTACGTGACGCAACGGTCGTAATGGCACCGGAAAGACTGGGTGCTATGCACCAAACACGCATCAGCTTCGTAAGAACTCTGATTCGTAAAATGGCGCAACAGCAATGGAAAGTGACTAAACATGAGTGGCAATTAGACCCTCAAGGGTATGGTCATGCTATCTATAAGCTACAGACGCCAAACCATGTTTATCATTTGGTTGTGTTCTGCGATGAGATTGCAGACGACGAACGAAATGACCGTGTAATTGCTGAAAAGTGGGACGTAACATTTGCTTTGGTTCTTGGCGATGTGGATGTCGATCTACTTGAGAGACTTCGTGCGAATGTACCGCTACAAGAAGCAGGTCGTAACCCTAACAATGTGCTTGTTCTGGCGCGCGCCAACAAAAGTGTGCGTGTGTTTGAACACATAGTGAGCCACTTGGCCAAAGGGGTTCAACCAACGCCCAAAGAGTTAGCGGAAGTAGGCTACATCCTGAGAACGACTGCGGTTTATGGTAATGGTAAGTTCGGTATTGCTGACTTCAAAATTTTAGAAAAGAACCCAGATTTCAATCAGTCGTTCAGTGCTCAGATGTGTGCGGTATACATGCTGCGTGAATTTAGTCTCGACTGGGTTCATTACCTAGCAGAGCAACAAGGCGGTGAACAAGCGATTACCTTGCACAGAGGCTTACAACGCTATCTAGGTGTGGGTAATGCTACTGGTTTAGGCATGGCGCCATACCTAATTAACCACCCAAGTATTGTCGACCAATGGATGACAACCCGTGAACATGCATTAGCTGACGTGTTGGCTAATCACACGGATACGGCGTTGATCAAGCCACTACGTACATTAGTTAAAAAAGCGATTTGTCATTTAGAACAAGTCGTTACCATCAATGAAAATCAGCAAGAGCTGAACAAAGCTGCTGTGGATGAGTTGAAACACGCAGAGCAATCGTTAGAAGTGTCTGTCAGCCAATGTGATACATGGGCGCAGTTAGTTGAACAATCTAAGCACATGAGTATGGAAGCCCAAGAAATCCTTATCTCATGCTTGATGGAATTGTACCCAGAATTAGTGGACGCCCATCAGGAGCAGATGAATTGTAGCGAGGCACTGTCACTTCCTAGCGGTAAAAAGATACAAGATCTGTTAGTGATCTTAGAAGAGAAGTACCGCTGGGCAATTACAACGGACTTTACTAAGGCTGAGAACAACTACTGGTTCTGGTATCGCTCTCAAGACAAAGAAGAGCCAAGACTCGGTGTTCGAGGTGAAGAGCTGGGTGAAGAGCGTGAACTGCCGTTAGATATCGGTCGTCAAGCTTATCGTTTGTACCATGCTTTATTGCAGTTTACGCCGGAGCTCTCGCTAGCCGAGTTCTTAGTAAAACAGCCACAGCATCGTGCTATAGCTCGTCGCGTATGGACACTGGGCAACAAAGCGATGGGGGACATTCAAATGAATGTGCTTCATAAAGAGTCGCTGCCGATGCATCTGTTACGTTGCAAACTGGCTATGTTTGGTGCAACTAAGTTTGATCCTCGCTCAGATCGTTGGGTTCGCGTAACCTTCTTCCAAGGCGCACCGCTGCTTGACGAAATTCATCAAGACGAGTGGGTGTTCCCAGTCTTACCAAGTGAAGCGGAGCTTGCTAGCTCACATAACGTTCCTACACATATCAATGCTCAACATGGAGGTAAATCGCTATGATCGTTTCTCACAATGAATTGGTCGCGGCCGTCAACAAAGCCTTTTTAGGGATGCGCCGTACATGTGGTGAAGCCGATGTGATAGCGAACATGGTGGCTGATTTACAAATGGTAGGCTTGGATGGTGTGCGTCATTTTAATAATGCGAGCAACTTTATAGGTCTAGAGGACGACTGCCCAGTTGATATTCAAGTGACAAGTGATCACACGGTTGAAGTCGACCTGCATAAGGCAAGTTTAGCGTGCCACCTTCCTGTGGTAATGGATTACGCGATTGAAAAAATGGTCGGTAAGAAGACGTTGAAAATTGAGCTCAACAACTGTCATAACCGCTGGCTAGCCTACAGCGAGCTTGTGAAACTGGCCGCGAAAGGTATTGCGTGCACTGCACGTTGGGACAACGGCTCTAACCCTAAGAGCACTTTGTATGTCCTTAACCGTGGTTGCGTTGCTCCAGAACTGTTTTTATCAGATTTGCCTCTGACATCGGACGAACATATCCATAATATGACCATCGAACTTTCCGTCCAGGATTTCGATATCGAACGCTTGTCAGATGGCTACCAAACACATGTCACGTCTGAGTCATTATTTAAAACACAAGAAAACGCGTGGCGTGATGGCATTGAGGTCAACGACGCAGAGTGGGCGACATTAAAAGAAACGGCCACCGCGATTCTGGTTGAAAATAGCCAGCGTTCAATTCAAGGGGCAGGAGAGTTAGTCGCCTCATAGTTGATTGAATTTACCGCAACAGAAACATCAGATAACACCAAAAGAGCTTAACGTATCCTCACCTCGTTAAGCTCTTTTTATTTTCCTGTTTGTCTATTTACTGATCCCTTGATAAAGCCTCAAAAACGCGCCGTTTTGACACAGGTTGTAACGATACGAACACTCCTTGAGCAATCAAATGAAGCACCTTCACATTCATGCTAAACAAACGGTTTCATTTACGAGTTACTATGCGTATCTTGCTACCTATGTGTGCCATAGGGCGCTACTTTTATTCGTACCGATGACATTAGAATCAGATAAAAAGGAATGAAGCGTGCAAGCTAAGTTTATAGATGGAACCACCCTGTATCGTCAGCACTATTTTGAACTACCACTCGATTATCAAGCGAAAGATGGGCAGCAGATTCAAGTATTCGCTCGTGAAGTTGTCGATCTAGCAAAAGACAGCCAAGAACTCCCGTGGCTTATCTACTTTCAGGGTGGCCCAGGCTTTCCTTCTCCGCGTGTGAGTGGAGAATCAGGTTGGATGAAACGTGCCTTACAAAACTACCGCGTTCTGCTTCTTGATCAGCGTGGCACTGGCAATAGCACGGTAATCAGCCATGAAACCTTGGCGCATCTTTCTCCAGAGCAACAAGCTGAATATCTTACGCACTTCAGGGCCGACAACATTGTTCGTGATGCTGAAGCGATTCGTGAGCAATTTGGTGTTAAGCAGTGGTCGACGATTGGCCAGAGCTTTGGTGGCTTTTGCACTCTAAGCTACTTATCACTGTTCCCGAAAAGCTTGCAACGCTGCTATGTGACGGGCGGTATTCCGTCTATTGAACGTGAAGCTGACGATGTATACCGTGCGACCTATAAGCGTGTTGAAGATAAAAACAGAGCCTTCTTTGCTCAATTCCCTCAAGCACAAGCCATGTGTCGTGAGATCTCTGATTATCTGCTTAACAATGAAGTGAAGTTACCAAACGGTCAGGTATTTACTGTTGAACAGTTCCAATTGATTGGCATTAACCTAGGTGCTGGCGAAGCAAACCTTCCTATGTACTTCACATTAGAGAGTGCGTTTGTTGAAGCAAATGGTAAAAAGCAGCTGAGCTACAGCTTCCTAAATCAAATGCAACAAGAGCAGGGTTATCTAACCAACCCAATCTATGCCATTTTGCATGAATCGATTTATTGCCAAGGTACAGCATCAAATTGGTCGGCTCATCGAGTTCGCGAGCAGTATCCACACTTTAATTACCAATCGGGAAGTGAGTTCTGGTTTACTGGAGAAATGGTCTACCCATGGATGTTTGACCAATTAGAGACACTGAAGCCACTGCGTGAAGCGGCGAATATCTTAGCTGAGAAGTCGGACTGGGGCACTTTGTACAATGCAGCGCAACTTAGCAAGAATACCGTGCCTATGGCGTGCGCAGTTTATGCCGACGACATGTACGTTGAGCTGGATTACAGCCGTGAAACATTGGCGAACATTCCAAACTCAAAAGCGTGGATCACTAATGAGTATGAGCATAACGGCTTACGAGCAGACGGTGAAAGAATTGTAGACAAGCTGATGACGATGGTTGAAGCATTAGAGAATTTGCTAAAGTAATCAAGCTATCACAGTTAGAAATAAGAGACGTTAAAAATTAGAAACGCTAGAAAAAGAAAACGCTGCATCCGTGCAGCGTTTTTGTTAGGTCATCGAACTATTCGATTTAAGGAACTAGGAGGGGTAGCTCAATAAGCCATTAAGGTTGGATGACGATATCTTGATGTTCTGTTGTGGTTAAGCAGGCGCGATTTTGTTCGATAAGTTGAGCCGCGTAAGATGGAGTCACAGCTTGAATCTCGCCTTTCGAACGAATGGTCAGTGCTTCCCAAGCTTGATCACGATATTTGCCTGTTTGTGTGTATTCAATAAGTACTCTCATGATTCTTCCATCCGCTGTGTGGTTAACGTGCTACTAACATTAGCGCCATTATTGTCGTTACACACCTGTTAAAAATGGAACATAAGATTAACTAAATGAGAATGGCCGCAACTTGAAAATTTCGACAAATTGCACTTATCAGTGTTCGAGCTTATTACTCTAAATAGCTGGTCGTCGGGGGATAGAGAGCGTAGAGAATGGGCTGCGATACGGGAAATTGAAGCATAAAAAAACGCTGCACAAGGCAGCGTTTTTTCAGAATTTACTTGGACGACAGATTAGCTGTTTTCCAAGCCAACAATTTTACGCGCAGACATTACTGCACTGTCTAAATCGGTCAATCTACCAGCACTTGCTGGACCAAGAACGGATGAATACAAAGCCAACTGCTTCTCAAATGATAGATCTAGATGGTTATATAGATTTTGGCGGATTTGAGCGTGTTGTTGTGGTTTCGCGCTCGATAGACCTTCCAACGTATCGTAGATGAGTGTAGTTGTATCCATATCAGTCCTTAGTAACTCATTATAAAATTTTGCGTATTATGCACTCGGTGTCATCTTTGTTCTGCGAGATTGATCGCATTATGTGCAAGTCTGCTTAATTGTGTAATCAGTTAGTTATAATTGTGTTGTAGTAGCAAGGGCATTTAAAGCGCAAAAGAAAAGGAGACACTTAGGTCTCCTTTGGTCGTTTGCAATTCACTTTCTAAGTGATAGGTCCGCTAGCGGATGTTGATGTTGTTATCTCTGCGGTCATACATGTCAGGTGTGGTATGTAATCCACCCGCGTAACCCGCTGCCTCTAGGGTTTCTCTCACTTCACGAACATGTTCTGCGGTGACTGGTTCATCTCTGTCACCGAGATGTAATCGGACGAAAGTGATCAGCTCTGCTAGCCTTTGATCCGATAAGACATCTTCAAAGCTCGCCATTGGCATGAAGTTTCTGTCTTTGTCGAGATACGTAGGTTGTAAGCCCCTTACCGTTACCGCAATGGTGTTGAATGGGTCACTGTGCATGATGATGCCGTTATTCAGCAGAGTAGGGGCAATAGGGTCTCGCCCTTTACCATCGTCACCATGACACGCACCACAGGTTTGGCGATAAGTCGTGTAGATCTCGGCAGCGTATGACTCTTCATCAAACCCTTTCGGCTGCAACTGTACGGCATCGCTACTAATGGTGTTGTTGGTATCACCGCTCAACAAGTAGTAGGACATCGACTCGATATCTTCACGTGTCATCAAGCTCAGGCTATTTTTCACTACGTCAGCCATACCAGCGAAAGCCGTGCCTTTGTCTGAGTGACCGGTGTGTAGGAAGTCGGTGAGTGTTTTCTCATCCCAGCCGTCGATATAAAGCTCGTTTGCGGTAATATCGGGCGCATTCCAGCCATCGATTAAGTTACCCTGGAAAATGCGCTCAGGTATTAGAGCTTGTGCAATATTTCGTGGTGTGTGGCACTCGGAGCAGTGACCAAGCCCTGCAACCCAATATTTACCTTGCTGCCACTTCTCAACGTTGTCGACTTTGTCTTTGATCTCCTCTGGTACTTGATAATCGACCGGATCGGTATCCATAAACACGATATTCCAACCAAGCAGACCTAGGCGAATGTTCGATGGAAACATCATGCTGTTGTCGTCATTGCGTCTTGGTACCGCGGTGATGGATTGCATGTACTCCCACAAATCGACCATGTCTTGATCGGTGAGGTATTGATAAGAGGTGTAGGGCATAGCTGGATACAAGTAGCCATCTTTACCTTTGCCATCAACCAACGCGGCTCTGAAGTCGTCGAAATCATAGGTTCCGATACCTTCGGTAGTGTGAGGAGTTATGTTGGTTGAATACACGGTACCGAATGGAGTAACAAACGGCAGGCCACCAGCAAAGGGTTCGCCACCTTCGGCACTGTGACAAGCCACGCAGTCACCGGCATGCGCCAAGTACTCTCCGCGCTCAACTGACTCTGAGTTCAAGCTTTCAACCCTCTGTTGTTCAGCTTCTCCTGCATGTCGGATGTAGGCGCCTAGAGCCAGTATCTCGTTTTCGGTAAGTTGGTTATCAAACGCTGGCATCAGGTTGTTCAAGCCATAGTTAATCGTATGTTGAATCTCTTCAATGCTGCCCCCGTGTAACCATTTGTCATCGGATAGAGCAGGAATGCCAAGCTCAGGATTGGCAACCGTGCCATCGGCGTGACAAGACGAACAATATTGGACGAACAAGCTTTTACCCAGTTCGACTTTAACCTCAGGTACATCAGTGTGGCGCTGATTCAATGACGCTAGGTAGTAAGAGACTTTTGCCACCTCATCTGGACGCATGATTTCACTCCAACCCGGCATGGCACCGTTTCGCCCTTTGGCAATCGAGTGAATAATGGCTTCATCACTGCCACCATACAACCACTCTTGGTCGATCAAGTTAGGGAAGTGCTTTTGCCCTTGAGCGTTGTCTCGATGACAAGCGGCACAATGGGTCTGGAACAGAATTCTACCGCTGTTTACGATAGCTGGAACAGCTGCGAGGCCTTCTAATGTGGTTTCGCTTGTTTGTGCAAACTGCTCATCTAACGTTGTGCTAGGGGAGCTAAGCTTGTCGTCGCTTTGTTGCCAATCGACTAAGCCTTCCCACTCACCAAGCCCAGGGTAGAGGACCAAATAGCCAGCAGACAGCAAGAAGGCGACAGCATAGCTGATGAACAGCAACTTGGGTGGCGGCGCGTCTTTCTCTTCAATACCATCAAAGGTGCCAATGGTGTGGTCGTGGTCCGCCTTGTGATTGCTACGCCAATATTTAACGACAACCGATACCATTAGAACAAAGAATATTAAGGTTAATATTACCGCCCATAGATTCCAGAATGTATTCATTGTGATACCTCCTGTGACGTATCTTTACCAAGGCTTTGTAGATAACGAATCAGCGCTTCGCCTTTGGTTTTTCCTCTTACTTGCAGTCTGGCATCGCCAATTTCTTGATCGGTATAAGGCACACCTAACGTACGTAAAACTTCCATCTTGTCGCCGATATCATCCCCGGTGAGCGTTTGTTCAAACAGCCAAGGGTATGATGGCATGATAGAAGTAGGCACGACTTGTCGAGGGTTGATTAGGTGTATCACGTGCCATTGGTCAGAATACTTTCTTGCTAAATTGGTTAGGTCAGGTCCAGTACGTTTAGATCCCCACAAGTTAGGAAACTCATAGATATCGTCTGCTTCTTGGTTTGGACGTCCGTTACGTTTTATTTCTGGATCAAGAGGACGCACCATCTGCGTATGACATACGTGACAGCCTTCGCTGATGTAAATGTCACGTCCTGCTAGTTCTATGGCAGTCAGTGGAACGGCTAAGCTGTTTTTCGCGATATCGTCACTGCGAACAATATTAGGCACAACCCAAACTACCAACGAAAAGGAGGCGACGGCTACGGTGGTCAAAATTAATATGACGACTGAGTGTGTAAAGTCCTTGCTCATCTTAAGCCTCCTTCGTTACGGTGTGTTTCGCTTCTGGTGTGTTAGGCATTCGTACCGTTTTGTACAGGTTCAGTGCCATTAAGAACAAACCAAGCACAAATAGGGCACCGCCAAAGAAGCGTAGGAATAGCCACGGAGCTTTGAAATTCATAGCTTCAACGAAGCTATAGACAAGCTCACCGTTTTCATTTTGAGTGAGCCACATGAAGCCCTCACCAACACCCGCCACCCAAAGGGCGATAGCGTAGATAGCAACACCAGCGTGTGCCAACCAGAAGTGCCATTTAATAAGCCGTGGTGACCAGAGTTCGGTTTTTCCCCATAAGCGTGGAATGAAGTAGTAGAAGACTGCTATCCCCGACATACCCACCCAGCCAAGTGCGCCGGAGTGCACGTGACCGATGATCCATTCGGTATTGTGCGCCACCATGTTGAACCAGCGAATCGCGAGCAGTGGGCCTTCGAATGTCGCTAAACAGTAGTAGAGGATTGCCGAAAAGAAGAATAGGAGAATGTAGTCGGACTTAAGTTTCTCTTTGTTTTGCAGCAGAGTCATCGCGCTGTTAAATGCCCCCGCCCACGATGGCAACCAGAGGATCAGTGACATCACGATACCAATGTTTTGTACCCATACCGGAACGGAAGAGTAGACGAGGTGGTGAGTACCCGCCCAAGTGTAGAAGCCAACTAAGCCCCAGAAGTGAATCACGGACAATCGGTACGAGTAGATAGGGCGGTCAGCCGCTTTGGGTATGAAGTAGTAGTTCATACCGATGACGCCAGCCGTCAGCAAGAAACCGACGGCGTTATGTCCCCACCACCATTGTACGATGGCGTCTTGAGCTCCGGCGAAGACCGAATAAGACTTCATGGCAGAAACGGGCATCGCAAGATTGTTTACGATGAAGATCATTGCAATCACAATGATGAACGCAGCGAAGAACCAATTCGCTACGAAAATATGGTCGACTTTTCGTTTAGCAATAGTGCCAAAGAACAACACAGCGTAGAGCACCCAAACCAACACGATAAGTAGGTCGATAGGCCATTCTAGCTCTGCGTACTCTTTTGATGTGGTGTAGCCAGCTGGCAGCGATATGAGCGCCAATAGCAAGATAAGCTGCCAACCCCAAAACACCATCCATGACAGGCTTTTGTTGAACAGTTCACAATGTCCCGTTCTCTGGGCAATGTACAGTGATGTACCCATCAGGATATTAACGACGAACCCGTATATCACACCGGATGTATGTAGTGGACGCAGTCGACCAAACTGAAAGTACTGAGAGTCAAAGTTTAGTACCGGCCAATACAATTGCGCGGCGAGAATCACGCCGATAATCATACCTAGAATGGCCCAGATTAAGGAGGCAATAATAAAGTACTTCACGACCTTAATACTGTACTGGGTTGTCACTTGTTCCATAACAAGGCTCCTTGCCTAAAGTTTCAATGGCTGACTTATTTTTAATCTGTGGATGATCTTCAATCGCTAGATGTGGTTGAATCGCTACCGACCATTGAATAGAAATACGAAATATCTCGTATATCTTGATCTGAAAGCGTGTCGGCCTGTTGTTGCATTAGAACCGCCAAACCACTCGTTCTTTCTCTCGTTTGATAATCTTTGAGTGAAGAGATGAGATACCCCATTTTTTGACCTCGAAGATTAGGGTAGGGATCTTGTGTTGAAATGCCGTCAACGCCATGGCAAGTCATGCATACTTTTGCTTTTTGCTTACCTAACTCAAATTGTTCTTGATTAACTTCAGCAGAAACAGGAAACATGACCAGCGTCATTACTAGGGCAGTAAGTGCCACCGTGGGGTTAAATGCTTTTTTATTAAAACTCATTATCGATTCCCTTGATTATGAAGTGAGTAACCATGTTGAGGTTTATTTACAGTGACGAAGGTGCATAAGCACACCATGAAACGAATAAAATAGACTCTTTAAATGACTTACGTTCGATTAAAGGTTATGCATTGACGACGCTTCTCGCTACTTTGAAACTCATCTTTCTTGTCAATTTTATTGGTCACTACGTATTCATGGAGGGAATTGGATTACTCATAGGGCACAAAGTTACTTTTTTATTGATAGGTGACTCACCCAAGCTCCAGCCTAGGTGAAGCTTTACAAAGCGATGGTTTTGAAAGAAATAAAACTGTTGTTAGTAAATCAAATGAATAATCTGAACTAGACTCAACTTAGTGACCTTTTTAAATGGAGATTAAAATGAGAACGACAATTCTTTTTTTCCTTTCATTGTGCTCATTTTCTATATTGGCTTCCTCAAATTTGACTGTGTTCGATCAAATAGGGAAAAAGCATGAAATGACTCGAGAACAGTTGTTGCTATTACCTCAGACTGAAATAAAAACCGTCCTTCCATGGGCTGAAGGGGAGTCGGTTTATAGTGGTGTGACTTTGCAGGCTATCATAGAAACCATGGACTTATCGCTATCTCCCCTCGTTACCATTGTTGCTTTGAACGATTATAAAGTGGCGGTACCCAAAGAAGATTTTGATGACTATCAGCCGATTATTGCCATTAAACAAAATGGTGAATTTATGTCTGTGAGAGATAAGGGACCGTACTGGCTGATTTACCCGTTGTCGTCACAGCCTGATATCAATAACACTGATTTCCATGCGAAGATGATTTGGCAGATACGAGATATTCACTTGTAGAGGGTCACCATGAAGAAATTGTTTCCCCTATCTGCTGTCAAAGTGGTTGTAATATTTTTGGCGGTGATGGTTCTAAGCGTGAATATCTACAGTGTTACGCGCATTAACGATATCAACAAAAGTTTTTCGAATCGGCAAAACGAAGCAACCTGGTTTGTTTTTCAACTGGTAAAGGAATACGCGAATTTCTTGATGGTGAGCCGTTCGGATAATCTCAATTACGACGATTTGTGGTTAGCCTATGATATTACGTGGAGCCGCTTTGATATTCTGATCAACAGTACCGAATCTTCTAATTTCATTAAATCTGCCAACTTCAAACCTTATTTCACCGGAGAGTTTGAGAAATTTAAGTCGCTAGAATCTTCCATAAAGTTGGTTAGTCAAGGTGCACTGCCCAAGGCGTCACTACAGAAGAAAATCGATATTTGCTATGACTCGTTAGTCGATTTTATTAATGAAAAGTTCCGCCTGCAAAGCCCTGTGATTGAAGAGAAAAGCATAATGGTTGATAGGTTAGTTATCATGCATCAAGCCAGTAGTGTGTTTCTCGCGCTGATATTAATCGTAACAGGAGTGATCTTTTATGCCGACTTCTCAATTAAGAGGAGACTTCACTCCACAGACTTTATTACGGGTTTTCAAAATCGAGTCTCTTTGATGAACTTTGTGAAGAATAACTACCCGAGAGACAATAATTTTGACCTTTATTTTGTGCGTATCAGAAACCTGAGTGAAATTAACCAGAAATATGGCCTTGAATATGGCGATTTGGTGGTGAGCTCTGCTGCTAAATCTTTAACGACTAAAATTCCTGAATGCGCCATTTCGTTTCGTAGTAGTGGCAGTCAGTTCTTATTCTTCATTCCTGAACACATCTATTCCAGTGATGAGATACAAGAACAGTTTAATGACGTTTTGAGCGATTACATTTCAGCTGGTAACTTAGAGTTGATGATAGATGCTGTTGTGAGGCACAAGAAGAATATCAGCTCCAAAGATATGATGGAGTTGTTAACCACAATGCAAGGTTAGGTTGAGAGTTTTTGCTTAGCCTTTTCTTGTTGCTTCATTTGCCCCCTCTAGTTTCCTTTGCAGCACGCACTTAACGGCTTTAGGACTCATCTGTCCTCGTGACTATACACGCCTGTCTAACTCACAACAGACGCTATTGAAAGCAACATGAATCCCTGATTTGTAAGAACCGTGTCGGAACAAGGTTAGAGATAAAGCTAAATTTCTTTATCTTAGGTCTCCAGATAGAGCGGCTGTAAAGTCAGAAGCCCTATTTTCTCTTTCTGGTTTTACTAATTGCTTTTTTGGTTGAGTGCCACGATACGATCTCCATTGATCTCGTTAAGCATCGAACATTGCTCTAGGAAGGTATTCGGCTTGTGGTCGCGGATGAACTCGATAAACTCAGTGTAAGTGAGTGGCTGGCTAAACAGATAGCCTTGTATCAGGTCACAGTTGGTTTTGCGCAGGTACTGGTACTGCTCTATACATTCAACGCCTTCTCCGACCACCAAGGTGTTACAGGAATGTCCCAAATTAACCATTGATTCCACCATTTTACGGTCCGCTTTGTCATCGACGATATGATCGATAAAACTCTTATCAATTTTAAGTTCGTCGACAGGGTAATGAAGCAACTGATTAAACGCTGTGTAACCTGTGCCAAAATCATCGAGTGACACTTTTAGCCCCAGGCTTCGAATGCTCTCAATTGTCTGCACCGTCAGTTTGGTGCTTTTCACATAACTGGTCTCAGTGATCTCAATGATGATATTGCCTGGTGGCACTTTAAAACGTTCTATTACCTTGCGAATGTTGTCTGCGAAATTACGGTTATAGAGCTCCATCGCCGAGATATTGATAGATAAGGTACCTTTGTATTTATGGATATCGGAAAGCTCTTTGTAGCTTTTAATCGCCATTCCTATTACCCACATATCGATTTTCGATATCAAGTTGCTTTTTTCTGCGACTGTTACAAATTCGTCTGGTCCAGCTTTGATATCAGCGAGAGCAGGACAACGAATAAGACATTCAGCACCATCGATTTCTAATGTCTTTGCATTAAATATGGGCATAAAGCGTAGCTCAAAGTTATCGCTCTCACAGCACTCTAAAAGCCTTTTCTCGATAATATCGTGTCTTTTTAAGGAATGGATGAGCTCTTCGCCATAAACGATGCGACTATCTCCGTCACTGTGAGCCTTGGCATTTAGCAACATTGCATCGATACAACGGTGCCAGATCTCTTCAAATTTAGGGGTGTCAACCGGGAGCACACCCGTGGCGATAGTTAAACGAAAGCCATAGTAATCAAGGAAGGTTGTGCCGGTTAAGGCGTTATTGATGTTCTCGACCTCTTCGTTTATCGATTGGTGTTCAGCCATTTCTAGTATGGCGATGAATTGATTGCCTCCCAGCCTTGCCAATGAATAATCACTGCAACTAAAGCCAAAGGAAGATTGTTGATTTTGTAACGTTTCTCTAAGTGCTTTCGCCAAGCTAATTAGCACGTTATCACCGACTTTTGCGCCGTATAGGTCGTTAATCTTCCTAAAGTCCATGATGTCCCAGCAAACTAAGTAGCAGCGTGTACTCATCGAGCTTTTTAGGCGCACATCAAGATGTCGAATGAATGAGCGGCGGTTAGCCAACTTAGTTAGTTGGTCAAATTCAGCTTCAAATTTCAGTTCTGTCAGTGAGTCGATATATGCATTCTTTAGCCCGTCAATCTCGCTTTGTCCTGATGAACGCTTAAAGTATCTGAGTTTGAGCCCTCCAATCGATATTTCGTGGAGAAGGTCTTTGAGCGGACGCACCAATTGGTAACGCACTACCAAATGAACAATGAGCATGATAAAAGACAAAGTCGCTAGGAATCCTAAGAAGGTGTGTTGAGCGATCATGGCTTTTTCCATGTTAAATTTCTGTTCTCGAATGTTGACTTGAGCAAGGAAGTGACGACTGTTCATTTGAACGTTAATACTGTCTTTATTCTGTTCAAATGACTTTATAATAAACTGAGTGTTTTCAATGTTTTCTGCTTCATTTGATGGTTCAATCAAAAGTTGCATGTTGTCGTCGTCATTATAGCTAATGAGCAAGTTTGAGAGCTGCTTTAGCGGACCGTCTGCAATTAAGATGTATCGGTTTGAGCTTGTGTTGGCTCGTTTATCTTGAGGAACTAGGTAAGGGTCGATGGCGGCTACATAGGCATATCTTAATCCACCATTAACCGATATGTATGAAAAGCCCTCTTGGGATAGTTCAGTTTGGTTGATCAATGAGGTGTAAATGTCGAAGACCCGTTCGTAGATACTGTCCGGTATCTTTAAGTCTTCAAAAGGGTCAACTCGTAATGTCGATAGTGTGAGTTTAAATTTTGGATCAATGATGTAAATGTTGCGTTGACCGAACTGATTAACATGGCTTTGATTGAGAACTCGCAATACTCTTTTTTCTAAAAGAGATAGGGTTGTATAGTCAGTAGGGTTTTGAATGTAACGCAAGAATTGTAACGATGAACTGATATCTTTGACGAGCAAAGATAGCCCCAATTGCTCATATTCAGCCGCAACCAGCGCGGTATTAACATCGGACTGCACTTCGTCTAAGTACATGTGCTTGGTGTGGTTTGAGGCGAAGTTGTAGGTAATGAATCCCGAGACTGCGAATATGAGTAGCAGTGCTGGGATAAGTACAAAATACAGTTTCTTCAATACAGGCATTTCTTATCTCAAACTATCAACAATACGATTACGAATTTGAAGGCTATTCGGTTCAAGGGGCTGATACAGATAGCTGCGTTCTAGCACTTCTTGGCTAGGGAAAAGCTCTGGGTCGTTTTGATACTCTTGAGAGGTCAAAGCCTTAGCTTTTGAGTTTGGTGTGGCGAACCAGGAGTCCATTGCGTTTTGTGCTGCAATTTCGGGTTGTGACAAAAAGGAGAGTATCGTTGATGCTTGTTCTGATAGTTCTCCGTTGTTAATCGCTGCGATGCACTCCAACCAAAGGGTTGTGCCTTCTTGAGGAACGATATAGGCCCATGATGCTTCGGGATCGACCTCATTCAATATGTAACTGTCTCCAGAATACCCGTAAGCCAAGTCTATATTGGCCAGTCTTTCTGGCTGGTGGATATAGTCGACGACGTATTCATTACTCTCAAGGTGGGGCTTTTGAGTTTGCAAAGTTTTGTAGGCAACTCTCAGCTCCTGCTCATTGTTTGTGAATGGTTCGAATTGGTTGAGTAGAAGTGCAGCACTCACTAGATCTGTTGGCTCGTAATACATACTAATTCGGCCACTGTTTTCGGTTTCAGGATCCAATATGGCTTTCCATGAATTAGGAGTGTCGACTTTATCGCTACGGTACAATATGCCCGATGTTCCCCAAGCATAAGGGATGCCATAGTCGCCGCATCCATCAACCCATCGAGAGTCAAAGTTGTTTGCAAGAGATTGCTGCATGCCACTGAGGTTGTGAAATAGGTTTTGCTCAGCCAACGCTTTGAGCTTCATACTCTCGATCACAACCAATTCAAAGGCACCGCGGCGTTCGCTCAATAGGACTTCATCACGAATCGATTCGTCTGAAAAGTATTGCTGTTTTAATGCAATGCCATAGGTGTCGTTCAATTTTTCAATGACGCTCTCGGATAAAAACTCATCCCAATTGTAGAGATAAATTTCATGTTGTTGACCAAATACTAACCCAGGCGAAAAGGATGCGGACACGAGAACTGAAACATAAAATGCCTTCACTGACGGATTCCTTTCTCTTCTTTGTTTAACTAGATCCTAGCGCAAAATTTGAGACCTGCTTCAAATTTACGCCTCTAATTTTACTTAAACATTATGCTGCGCACGCAATTGCCTAGGTTTTACTTGAAGTAAAACCATCAGCATGGTGTTAGTTAGCGCTATCCCAATCGCTAGGTTTGCGATATGGAGCGACGGTGAGAAGCGATAAAACAAAGCGCTGAAAAAGGAGGAGACGCTCCTGAGCAAGCTTAATGGGTCCATTCTTCTAAATCATGTTGTTGTTCGATAACTCATTATTTATCATTGGCTTATTCTATCGGTCACCCCTTGAGAAATTTTGCCTAATGACTTGTGGCACAAGGAGTTTGTGCTTATTGTGGTCGAACGTTGTCATTCATTTCAATCGTCGGAGACATTGTGGATTTAGAAATATATCAAGTCGATTCATTCACTAGCCAAGCTTTTAAAGGCAATCCTGCGGGTGTCTGTATTTCTCAACACGTGTTGGATGAAGCATTAATGCTTTCTATTGCGGATGAGATGGCGGTTCCAGAAACGGCTTTCCTTGCGCTAGAATCTATGACTCTCAAGTGGTTCACGCCGGAAGTAGAAGTTCAGCTGTGCGGGCACGGCACTTTGGCGACGGTTCATGTGATGAAAGAAAAAGGACTAGTAAAAGCCAGTGACAGGATCGTATTTCAGACCTTATCTGGTGATTTAACTGCCACAGTTTGTGACTCGTCCATCGAGTTAGATTTCCCAGGTACTCAATTATCAAGTGTAGAGGTTGATACTAGGCTGTTGGAACATCTAGGTATTGAGAACAGTCAAGTGTTGTCATACATGGAGTTCGACTCTAAAACGTTTATCGAGGTGACCAATGAGCAGGTTGTTTTAGACCTAACCCCCAACTTTGATGCCCTCAAGAAGATGAAGGGTAGAGGTGTTGTGGTGACCGCGCTTTCATCCAATATTGAGCTTGATTTTATCTCCCGCTATTTCGCGCCTTGGGTTGGCACGAATGAAGACCCAGTAACTGGCTCGGCGCACTGTGCTCTCACGCAATACTGGTCTGAGAAACTGAACAAGTATTGTTTTAATGCATACCAAGCTTCTCGTCGTGGAGGCTATATTTCGACAGAACTTCTGGCTAATGGACGCATAAAGTTGATTGGCTCTGCGAAAACCGTGATCAGTGGGCGCTTGAAGGTTTAGATATCACTTAGGAACGAATATCACATAGGCCGCTAAAACGAGTCAGTAATTCAAAAAATAATCGTGTAGCCCATTTTTTTAGGTTACAAATGGAGGGTTCATACGAGCGCTACTGGCTATTGAGTTGCCTGATGAATCGTAGCGAGGTCGTTAAAACCTAAGTTATTGTTGAAGGAATCACTGTGTCTGCTTTTTATCTATCTCAAGTTTTAGTCGCCATTGCGATTTGCTTTGATCTTCTGTCGTTTCAGTTTAAAGAGCGTAAGAAGATTGTAACTTGCCTGTTTTTTGCCGGTGTACTGATTTCAAGTCACTTTATTCTTTTGGAGCAGTGGACTGCGGCATGCTTGATGATTATTGCCACTATCCGTTATTTAACGAGTGTGTTTTCCACATCACCTAAATTCAAATATCTGTTTTGCTCTCTGTCTGTGGTTGCCACTGCCTTTACCTTCTCAGGGTTAACTAGCGTATTGAGTTGCTGTGCATCAATGTTTCAAACATTTGCTGCTTTTAACAAGGATGACCGTCGACTTCGAGAGCTAATGATCATCGGCACCAGTTTTTGGCTTGTTCATAATTACTTAGTTGGCTCTCCAACAGCGGTTGTTATGGAAGCCTTATTTATTGTCAGTAACTTGCTTGGCTATTACCGTTTTTATTTCAGGAAGAACGTAGCTGCTTAGTGTGTCGTGTCATTAACACCTCACAACCTTTGAGCGGCTAAAAAACAAGGAAATGCTATGTCAAATATCTACACGGATATCCCTTCGTCGATACCTAATGAAATATTTAATGACTTGATAGCGAATGACAACATTCGGATAGAGAGGATACTTTCACATGGGCACAGTTCTCCTGAGGAGGGGTGGTACGATCAAGAGGAGCATGAATGGGTTCTGGTGCTCGAGGGGCAAGGCGTTATCGAATTTGCTGATGGTCGTATTGTTACTTTGTCTAAAGGGGACTACCTCAATATTCCCGCCGGTGAAAAGCACAAGGTTCAGGGGACCGACAAAGACTCTGTTACGATATGGCTCGCGGTGTTTTATCGTTAGTTTTGGGATAGAGGTGAAAGAGCGTATGTGGCTAAAATTTCAGGTTTTTCATCAGAGAATGTCGGTACAGAGACAAAACGAAGAGTGGCTACTTTATCGAGAGTCGGAAACTTCAATACGAGCTCGAGTTTATGATGTGATTATCCCTTCTGATTTAGCAGAGGAAGAGTTAGCGCGTTATTTAGCGGATATTTATCATGAGTTTGCTTCAGAAAAATACCCATCAGTGACACGTATTCTTTAATGTGGCTAGTGAGTGTCCCATTGCAACTATGTATCAACTGATGCCTGTTTGTAGAGTAACAAATCCAATAGTTAGAATCTGAAAGCAACCAAAGGAAGAGAGTGTGGTTAGAATTCGAAATTATCAAGAAAGTGATGCCAAAGCGCTATGGGAGATCTTTTTTTACACGGTTCGCAACGTGAACATACGAGATTATTCTCAAGAGCAAGTCGAGGCTTGGGCACCAAGTGGTTTTGACTTTGCGTTGTGGCAAAAGCGTATGGACGGGTTAAAACCATTTGTCGCTGAGTTAGATGGTCATATTGTTGGCTATACTGACTTACAGCCGAGTGGTTTAGTCGACCATTTTTTTTGCCATCACCAACATCAGGGGCGAGGTGTGGGCCGAGCGTTGATGGAGCATGTGTTCACGATTGGGCAAATTCGTGGGGTATCAAGATACTTCTCAGAGGTAAGTATCACTGCGAGGCCATTTTATGAGCGTATGGGTTTTAAAGTAGTGAGTGATCAGCAAGTCGATATGCGTGGAGTAACGCTTACGAATTTCGTGATGGAAAAGGTTATCGATAAGTAGGTTTATGTTAAGAGCGAAGATTGTGAAGAGGAACAGGCCTAAAAGGAGTATTAAACCTTTTTAAGGATAAATTTTGCTGATCTACTGATATTGTCGATGAGTTCAAATTGTGTATTAGCCAATTTGTCTAATCTTAAAGATTGTATGAATACAAGGAGTGTTGTTCATGAGTCACGTGAGTAGATTAAAAATATATACATTAGTGTCGATTTTTTCTTTTGCAATCGGAGTGTTAGCCTTGCAATCCGGGGTCTCTGGGTTGTTTCCGCTCTTCGTCGTGGTTATTTCATTTTTTTCTTTTGTCATCAATTCATTCCTTTGTTTATTCGGCCATAAATATGAGAATGCCAAAGAATAAATCTCGAAAATGATTATCGAAAATCTCTTCTAAATCTCAATTGTAGGACAGATCTTGATGATGTTTTTACAATTGCCCCAAAGATTTCCTCTTTAATTTCAATGTACTATTTGGTTCGATTGAAAAGAGTGAGGGTAGTACGTGGGAATCGAAGCTTTAGCATTTGTTATGGATGCGCTAGTCACGGCATGTTGTATGTACATTGCATCTAAAATGTCGTTTGTGGTGGCGGACTTTAAGTCTCTTCTGACGATAGCGATCATCGTATCTTTAGTCTCTATGATACCGACAGTGGGGTGGGTTCTAGGGCTTATATTGTTCGTATTTCTACTTGGGAAGGCAACCCATTCGAGTATTGGTGATTGTATTTGGGTGGTGGTGTTTACCAAAGTGGTGTCGATGGCCGCGTTCCTGATATTCGGCCGACTGTTCGTATAACCTAATATTCACTTAATATCTAAAGTAGTAAGCCAAAATCTAATGTTCGAATAGAAAAGAGGTGTGACATTGTCACACCCCCTAAATATCTTTTATGTCCATTGGTTGTCTTTACTTAGGTAACAGTACAGCGTCAATGACATGTATCACACCGTTGCTCGCTTTAACGTCTGCTGTTACGACGTGAGCTTTGTTGATCATTACAACACCATGGTCAGTACTAATTGCGACTGGCTCACCCTGGACGGTGACTGCGCTATCTAGTTTGACCAAATCTTCAACCATTACTTTTCCTGGCACCACATGATAGGTGAGTATTGCGACCAGTTTGTCTTTATTCTCCGGCTTCAATAACATATCTACCGTGCCTTCCGGTAGAGCGGCAAACGCTTCATCTGTTGGTGCAAAAACAGTGAACGGGCCTTCTCCTTTCAGTGTATCCACTAATCCTGCTGCTTTTACTGCCGCTACTAACGTTGTGAAAGAGCCATTATCAACCGCTACATCAACGATGTCTTTTTTCGCTCCGTGGTGTGCTGCGTGTGCAAAAGTGGTGAACAGAAGTGTTGCTACCAGTACTGACAGAGTCTTGCTTAAATAATTCAACATATGTAGTCCTTTGAGTTTGTCCGTTATTTCCGAGAGGTACTACGAAAGCCTAAAAGAGATAGATCAACTTATTGAATTTTCGTGTCGAGAGTTTTGGCAGGGTAAGCGGGCAGATGATGAAAAATTATGAGTTAAATATTTGTTAAACTTCCGTTTTTTTACTTATAGTTAATTGGTGATTATTCAATTAATGGATGTGAATATGAGGTCTGTTTTACCTGTAGTACTTTCCGCGGCTATTTCTATGCCTGCGCACAGTGGACTAGCTCCTAGTGAGGGCTTTAGTGGTAACTTTAGTATCTTGGCTGGTTTCTATTCTGACAGCAGTAATTTGAGTACCGAACAAGACTCAAATCAAGCAACTAATACCATGGAAGGTGATGGTGAGAATCAAGGTTTACTTGGTTTTCTTGGAACCGTTAAATATACCTTTGGTGAATCCCTTACTCACCAAGTTTATGCCGGTACTACCCGAGAAGATATTGCGACCGGTACCATTGCATTTGAAATAGGTTATCGACAACAACTCTCTGGTGGCACCATATTAGATGTTTCCGTGTTACCGACACTCATCTCCGGTAAGGCTTGGTCTGATCCTTATGCTGTAGGTGTGAATCGAAACGAAACCGACGTGAAAGGTAATGTTGGGAGGCTGCAACTGACTAACATCGGTGGCACTGCTTTCCAAACAGACTTCGCTATTGGTGAATCTGATGTGGATGATGAATTATCGGGTACACAAAACTTACTGGGGTTAACTGGCGAAGAAATAGCGCTATTAGATAGGGAAAGAACCTACCTGTACGCTAAAGCAGGTTATCGCTTTATATTGCCTAATCAGGCCGGTTTGTTAGTGCCTTCTATGGTTTATTTCAATTCAGACGCTGAAGGCGGTGCACTCAGCTTTGATAGCTACGGTATTGAGTTGAACTACGCTAAGCGAATTGGCCGTCACGGTTTTGTTGTTACGTTAGATGCGAATGACCGTCAGTACGATGAAGTCAATCCAATCTATGGAAAAACTCGTGAAGAGAACGAGTACGGTGCCTTCTTAGCGTATGAGTTTGGTGGGTTGATGGGTTATGAAGATTGGTCGTTTATCACCTTACTTGGTCTAAGAACGATTGATTCCAATATCGACTTCTATAATTCTGAACAGGTACTCGCGAGTGTCGGTATCGACTATAAATTCTAAGGGTTAGATATTCTAAGGCGTTGTATAACGTTCCGATTTTGTTGAGTTTATTATCTGTTTAATTATTTCGAGCACTTATAATCTTTAAGGTTGTAGGTGCTCGTTGCTATCCGTAGGATGAAAGTCGTTCAGTTAAAAAGATTAGATAGTAAGGAAACGCTTTGGAAATAAAAATTAGACATTTAGAAGCAACGGATAGCCAAGATTTATTCGATATTTATCGCCGTCCTTCGGTTTCAGAAAACACGTCACAAAAGCCTTATCTCAGTTCTGACCAAGTGGAACGGCTGTTTGGTCATTGCGATCATTTTACTCTAGTTGCAGAGTCTGCTGAAAAAGTTGTGGGCCATATTACCTTGTTTATGACGACTAAGGTGAGAGACAGACACAGCGCAGGGCTTGGTATTGCCATTCATCCGGATGTTCACGGAAAAGGAATTGGCAAAGCCTTGATGCAAGAAGCCATCAATCAGGCGGACAATTGGTTAAACCTAATCCGCCTAGAGTTAGAGGTTCATGCCGATAGCCACGCTGCGATTGCTTTATACGAACGCGTAGGATTTCAGTTAGAGGGGACTAAGCGATTGAGTACCTTTAAAAACGGCAAGTACATTGATATGTTGCTGATGTCGAGAATAAAGCCTGAATATCTAGCATCTTGAATTCGCTCTAGGTGATTGAATTTATAATCTGAATAAGAATTAAATTACCGCCATAAAGCCATAAAGCCATAAAGCCATAAAGCATAAAGTCCTCAAACTGCAGAAGTTTGAGGGCTTTGTACTTTCGTCCTGAGTTGAGGTGTGTTGACTAACTAGCACGAGCACTGTTTTTTGGTAACCAGCACTTATGGATTATCAATTCCGAAGCCATTACGAAGTGCGAACTGGATTAGCTCTGTATGGTTATCGAGTTCGAGGATATCTAACATTCGATATTTGTGCGATTCGATCGTTCTTGGGCTTAAAAACAGTATGTCGGCACATTGCTTAGCGGTGTAACCTTGCGCCAACTGCGTAAGTACAGCGCATTGTTTTTTTGTAAGTAACAAGAGTTTTTCACTCTCATTGATATTACTGGCTTCATCACTTGTCACACTACGAGTCATTTTTGAGTGTTGCCAAAAACAGAGCCAAACATCACTCAGCATTTTGATTCGCTTCAAATCACGCTCTTCAATCGGAGTGTCGTAACGCTTGAACCTAGAGAAACCGATAGCGCCCCATTGTTGCCCAAATAACGATAAGCTTACGATAGCGTGCCAATGAGCGTCTTCTTGATAGAGTTCACGTAGCGGATCGATCTTGTGGTTTGCGAGTGATTGCTCTGGAAATAGCTGCCAACACTCTTTAGAGCGTAAAAGCTGTAGATATTCAAGGTAGTTGCCTTTTAGAAAGCGCTCCATCTCGAGTGGGGGCATTCCGACTTGAGAGACAGACATGCTTTTCCCTGTATCCAAAAGAATCATCGAGTTTGGAAACAGAGTAAGCCTATCTAACTTAAACCAAGCAAGGGCCTGCTGAGCGAGTGACACAAACGTCTTATCAAAATCTTTTGGCTGACATGCGGTCAAGGTGTCGGTTTGGTGTGTGAGGAGATCTTCAAAGTTATCGAATTGGCTATCTTTCATATTGACCGTCATTTGTGATTTTCGAACAAAATAACGGCAACAACTTAAGCGTGTCAACTAAAGCTTCGAATGATGCACTGATTAAGGAATATTTTGTACTTAAGTGTTAGTTATGCAGAGTAACGTGGTAAGTCATATCGAGAATCGGATTTGCCCGAAAACACGTACGCTAATGCTTAGCTATCACAGAGGTTACGAGCTATCCCGGTCACTTAACCTACTAAGATATAAGATTTTATTTGAATAAAACCTTCTGTGCTGGCAATGATGAACTACATTTGAAAGAGATGTAATGATACATTTTCATGTGTGAGATTGTTGGAGGAGGAATAAATCATTGTTAGATCCAACCATAGGCACACAAATACAGTGGCCATGTGATTTACCACAAGGTCTTATCGATAGCTTACTTGAGATTGCCGTATTTAAAACCGGTATCCAAAGCTTGGAAATTACACAAAAGTTTCAAAACTTACCCGGTGTTTTTTACATTCTAAGCGGTTCCGCTGGTATCTGTTTTTCGACCCAAAACATGAAAACTTATCGGGGGGCGTGATTGGAAAAGGCGATTGGATGGGGGCCTTGTCCATTCATGCTGAATATAATCTGTTTGCAGTCGCAGAAGAAGTCGAGCCTGTTACTATGGTGCTTTTCCCGTCGGAGAAGGTATTAGAGCTAGCTGAAGAGCAGTGTATGGTATTTAAGTGGTTACTGCACTGTGGTACCAGAGCCCAGTCGATTTGGATGCAGGCATATCTCTCTTCTATTCACGAGAAAGAACAGAAAACAATTTATGTACTTCTTGAGCTCGCAGCGCGTCAAACCAATATAGCGGGAGCTACCTTGAGTGTTAACGTGTCACAAACTCAGTTGAGTACGATTACTGGCATCTCTCGTTCAAGGTTGAACGAGGTGTTGAAGGGAATCGAACAAGCTGGCTTGGTCAAGATCCAACGAGGCAAGGTTTTTATTTCAGATGTTGAAGGATTATATGAACTCATCTCGCCAATGAACTTAATGATCCGAAACCCTATTGACGAGATACACGGTTAAACGTCTGATCTTGATAGAATGATTGAAAGCAAAATACCTACAACTTTATAGGTAAATCATAGGTTTGTGTTCTTTTTGGAACATACACAGGCCCATTGTCTCTATAACTTTCGCTCTAGATTTATAAATTTAATTTCGAGTGGAGTAAGATGTTATGAAAATGGCTGTTTTAGAATACAAAGTGTGTGGGGTAGGCGAGTGGATAAAAACGAGAATATCAAGCCGCTGCGCGTACTTACTTGCTGCTGAATATGAATTGATGGGATGGCCAATCAAAATCGACGGAGAAGTGTTTTCTGCTGAGAACGCATAGTGCAAACGCGCACCAATAGGGCGAATACGGAAAGGTAGTTACCCTAAAGTTGATACAAAAAAAGCTGGCGATTGAATGCCAGCTTTTTTATTAAGACGATCAACAAATAGCGTTTACTTGTTCACGAACTCTTTGAATTTTTGCTTGGTTTCAGCGTCGGCTTTTTCATACCAGAAGTACAGCATTTCTTCGGCCGTGTTAGACGCGTTGCCATCAATTTTTGCTGGTAGTGTTACTGGTTGAACAACTGCAGCGGCTGTAGCACCTGTCGTTAATGCTGCAATACCACCTGTACGGTTGTATTCTTTCGCTTCTTGAGGGTATTTACGGCCAATCTGCATGCCATCTTTGGTTAATTTGTCTTGCTTAACACTGACTGCATTTTGGTTCTCATCAACCAATTTCCAATCTAGGTTCTGAAAGCCTTTTCTCGCTTCGTTAGCGTTGCGGAACTTCGGCATGTCGAACGTTACTGTTGTGTCTGTAGCATCAAAAGTAGCAATAATTGCGTCACTATCGACAAACTCACGGTCGTTACCTTGACTAAAAGCGATCTGATATTGGAAAACGATTTGGTTTACACCGTCTGGCACGGTGATCGTTTTGCTTGAAGAGAAAAAACCACCCTCAAGATCAGGTTTAGCCTCATTAACCGCTAAGACTTCAACTAGAGCATCTGCGCTAGAGGGAACTTCAATTTTTACATCAGCTAACACTTGTGGTGCTGCGATAATTGTGGAAAGCAGCGCAATGGATTGTAATGTTTTCATAATCATACAGTTATTGGTGTGAGATATTTTACAATCTCACGCAGAACAAAGTATTTCAAGTTACCTTGTCTCGATTTGGCAAAATTCACCGAAACTTAACCTAAGCCTAATTATTGAGTGTGTTACCTGTACGTTTCTTATCCGCATAAGAGTGGTTTAGTTCATCTGGTGGGGTGATGTCATCATCAAAAACCTCAGTATCAGTAGGTGACTGAAGCGTGATGTAGATAGGAACAAAAGCACATACCCAAATCGCATAAATGGTAATGACTCGGTTCAATATAACAAACCATGGCTCACTACCGGACTCGGAAACGTAGTATCCAACGAGAGTAAGTAAGGTACAGACAATCGCCCACATAATGGCTGAAAATGGCTCTTTAGTGGTTGATGCGAGCAGGATTATCGTAATGTAAGGTACAGCCATCGCTATGCCTAATGGTACGTGATAGTCGACGACAAAAATGAGCGTAGCGCCCGCCGCCAACAGTAGATGTGGACCAATACTAGGTAGGTTCAATTTCATATGACACCCCAGTTAACCGGTTTTACGTTGTTGGTTGAGTTTGTGTATTAAGCGTGTTGCTTGATGGCTGTTTACCATGAGTCGATTGATGAGCTGTTGCAGCAGTTCGGCTTCAGGCATGATGTGCTGCTCTGTGGTTTGCGCTGCAGATATAGCGAGCTCAAGTACCTCATACATCTCGTGCTTAGATGCAATAGTGATGACGGCTTTTAAAGTTCTCGATAAATCATCGGGTTTATCATCCGAGAAGAGGGCGATTAGCTCATCAATTTCATTCTCTAATTCATCAACTAAGTTGTTTAAACACTTCAGCTTTTCATTGCCTGCTAGCTTATCGCCTTCGAGTAATGGGCTACGAGATATTTCTTCTTCTGTAAGAGGCAGTTTGTTCTTAGGTGGGCGTGTCAGCATGGTGACATTGCTATTACTCGTTTCGGTTGATTGGCGAGAATGAACAGATTGGTGTCTGTTTATCTCAAACTGATGATGAAACTCATTAATGGCATTTTGTAAGCTGTTTTTTTGCAATGGTTTCGTAAGGACAAAGTTCGCCCCTGACACAAGAAACTTGTCATGAGCCTCTTTAAATACATCCGCAGTACAAGCAAAAATAACCGTGGTTAACTTAAGTTCATTGCGGATCTTTTGAATCGCCTCGATACCACTCATGTTCGGCATGTGATTATCCATAATGATTAAGTCATATTGGTTTATAGCCAATTTATCGAGTGCCTGCAGCCCGTCATAGGCATTCTCAACAGTCATGTTTATAGACTCACAGAACTTCTTGATAACCATGGCGTTGATTTTATTGTCCTCTACGAGAAGCACAGTGAAGTCTTTGAGCGTTTTATTAATGCTGGTGGACGCTTGTTCAGTAGCTTGTTTTGCTAGTTCGTGCATTTCTAATGGCAAGGAAATAGTAAACCGAGTACCGACATTCAGTTGGCTGGAGACATCAATGGTTCCTCCCATCAATTCAACCAGTTGTTTGACTATTGATAACCCTAAACCCGTTCCGCCGAACTTACGCGTTGTAGAGAGCTCTGCTTGCTCGAACGCTGTGAAGATGTGGTCAACCTTGTCTTCAGCAATACCTATCCCCGTGTCGGAGACCATAATGTTGACCGATGGTGGTGTAGTAGGGGCGATCTCGAACTCGACTTCGACCTTACCTGACTCGGTAAACTTAACGGCATTTCCGGCTAGATTAAATAAGATTTGGCGCGTTCGTGCTGAGTCGCCAAGCAGTTGAATATTGGTTGGGATATTATCCTTAATAACAAAAGATATCCCTTTATCGGTGGCGAGCGGCGTTAGCGTTTTGTCTAGGTGTGTGACAACGTCGGTTACGGAAAATGGACTCAGTTCGAGCTCCATTTTACCTTGCTCAACTTTAGAAAAATCGAGAATGTCATTCAGAATGGTGACAAGGTGCTGCCCTGAGTCGATGATGATTTGTGCCTGTTTCCGAGTATCGGCACTTTGAGAATCTTCTTTGATGATTTGTGCAATACCTAATACGCCGTTCATAGGGGTTCTTAGTTCGTGACTCATTGTCGCGAGGAACAATGATTTTGCCTCACTCGCTTTTTGTGCTTTATCTGCCGCTTCTTGATAAGAGAGGTTGTTACGTTTCAGTTCAAAGAGTCGGTGAATGAACAGAATTAATGAGAACGCAAACGTAAGCAGTGCAAGTGCGATGATTAACTTGACGGTTAGCCCCTTTAACTCGTCTTGGCTATCCGTTAGCTGATGCTCTATTTGCTCAATATACTCCATGCTATGCACAGAGAGTACTTGGGATAAGAGTTGGCTTTGCTGCTGATTTAATTCGGTAAATGTCTGAGATAGCTTGGCTAGTTCAGAATTGCTTTCAGCTTGGATAGACGCTCCAGCGAATAGGATGCTCGTGAGCATTTCACTCTGGATACTTAACTGTGACTTGGGGGAAAAATCAGAGCTCGCAGACTCTGTGTTGGTGAGTAAAAGGGTAAGGGATTGTAGGATAAACTGACGAGCAACACTTAACCCCACCAAGTTGTCTAGCGTGTCGACATTAGACATGGATGCGTTGTGGAAATGCTCTAAAAGCTGGCGAGTTTGTAGACTTTGGAAAAACGTAGAATGTATGTTCTTTCCTTGATAACTCAAGTTGAGTACTTGTAGTTCCCTTTCTAGCGTTACCAAGTTCTCTGATAGCTGATAAGGGTTTGAAATTCCGGTGAGGGCGCTGTTCGTTATCTGATCACGCATCTCTAGGATTTCATGGCCCAATTCTCGAACTGATTCGCCATATCTTGCGACTTTTTCATGTTCAAAATAGGTAAGCATAATGAAGCTCATTAAGCCTATGAAAAGCGAGATGAACAATAAAAAGATGAGCCTGATCTTATTCATTTTCAAACTCCACTAGTATTTCGGGGCGTTGCCCAGTGAGTGTCTCGAGAAACACCTTGATGTCACTGATTGTTTGTTCTTCAAACGTTTTACCAAGCTGACTTTCACCCATTATTTTAATGGCCTCTTCTAGGGTTTCGGTTTGACCATCATGGAAATAAGGTGCCGTGATCGCGACGTTTCTTAAGCTCGCGACACGAAATAGATGCTTGTCTTGTGGTTGCTGAGTAAACATAAAGCGACCTTGGTCTTCACTTCGCTCGGAGCCTGTTTTTGATAATCCGAAGTAACCAAAACGCATCACCATGCCTCCACCAATATTGGTGCCTTGGTGGCAGCGAATACATCCTTCTTCTTGAAATGTTTCCCAACCACGTTTTTCAGCGGCTGAAAGTGCAGCAGTATCGCCACGTAAATATCGATCAAAAGGGGAGTCGGGGGTGGTTAAACCGCGCATAAACTCAATGAGTGCGGCTTTGACAGAGGCGGTATCAATCGCCATTTCTTGGCTTTTAAATAGGTCAATGTAGGTGGGTGACTTAGATACATAATCGGTAATTAGATCCCAGTTAGAGTCCATTTCGTCCACATCATGTACTGGTCCGTCTATTTGATCTGAAAGGTTGTTTACCCTACCGTCCCAAAAGAATCGGTAATTGAAAACCGCGTTGAAGACAGTAAGAGAGTTGCGCATTCCGGCACCATTTACCCCAACAGATACAGGAATCACCTCAGCACCGTTGGTTTGAAGGCTGTGGCAGGTTTCGCAACTGACGCTGCGATTAGAGGAAAGATTTGGATCTTTGAAGAGTACCCAGCCAATTTTCGCCAAATCGTGATCGATTTCAGTGGCGTTAGGAATTGGAAAGACTTTGATAATAGATTTCGCGAGTTGGCGGGTTTTATGCGTGTCGTTTGCATGCGAATCCGCATGAGACGAATCAGCAGGGTGATGGTCTTTGTGCTCAAAGGAAGAGTGAGAGTTTGAAGATGCACCATCATAAACCAGTATAGCGATCGAAACACAAATAACAGTTATGCTTATTCCAGCCAAGTAGGATGTCTTCATAGCATCAGTTCCATCTAAATTTAATCCATTAAATCAATTCAGGATCCGTCTGAATCACCCCTTATTTACCTTGTGAATCATAAGGGTTCTCTTGTAAATCTAGTTTCATAAATCTAATGTTGCAAGATAAGGAGTAGGGATAGGAACATTGGCTGATAGATACAGAAAAGCCGTGGAAACTACTTTGAGTCACCACGGCTTTGTATTTGACTATGTATTTAATTTAGTTGTTCAACTCAAAATACATAATTCAGTTTTGCTTATTTAGCTTGAGCAGCTGCCGCTTCAAGTTGCTTAAGTTTGCCCTGCAGCATGTAAGCATTTTGGTTGAAGTTGCCTGGGTTCAGTACTTGGCTGTTCTGCATTGGGTAATCAGGTAGCGTCTGCATGAACTCTTGTACCTTGCCGCCAACTGGTACGAATAGCCACATGTTGTCTGCCATCCAGCGTAGGTACATGCCAGATTCGTGTGGTGCTTTTTCGAATGGGTCAGCACGTAGGTGTACTACTTGTGGCCAGTTTGGTTGGAAACGTACAGCATCTGTGATGTTACCGTCCATAACTGCGAATGAAATCTTGAAGTCATTCCAACGAACCGCGTTTAGCTCTGCGTTTGCTGAGAAGTAAAGTAGGCTGTCACGAGGACCTTTCTCTTCTTTACCTTCGAAGTAAGGCATGAAGTTGTAACCATCTAGGTGTACACGCCAGTTTTTACCGTTGTATGTAGCACCTTTGTCAGACGCTAGCTTCTCAACCACTTTATCATCACCAGCTGCCGCTAGAAGAGTAGGGATCCAGTCTTGGTGAGCCATGATATCGTTGATCTTGCTACCCGGTTTGATTACGCCAGGCCAGCGAACTAGTTGAGGAACACGCATACCACCTTCGTAAGTCGTACCTTTCTCACCGTGGAAGTAAGTTGCACCACCATCAGGCCAAGATACGGTCTCTGCACCGTTATCGGTAGAGTAGATTACGATCGTGTTGTCTGCGATTTTAAGTTCATCAAGCTTGTCTAGAAGGATACCAACTTGGTCATCGTGCTCTAGCATGCCGTCAGCGTAGATGCTGATACCAGATTTACCTTGGTATTTTTCTTGTAGACGAGTCCACACGTGCATACGTGTTGTGTTGTGCCAGATAAAGAATGGTTTGTCAGCTTTCACTGCTTTTTCCATAAACGCTAGAGATTCTTCTAGGAACTCTTCATCCGCGTGTTCCATACGTTTACGCGTCATAGGACCTGTATCTTCGATCTTACCGTCAGCAGTAGACTTGATTACACCACGTGGACCGAAGTTCTTACGGAACTCAGGATCTTTAGGGTAGTAGTATGTCTCTGGCTCTTCTTCTGCATTCAGGTGGTAAAGGTTACCGAAGAACTCATCAAAACCGTGGTTTGTAGGAAGGTGTTTGTCTTGGTCACCCATGTGGTTCTTACCGAACTGAGCTGTCATGTAGCCCTGTTCTTTAAGAAGGTCTGCGATAGTTGGAGCCCAGTCTGGGATACCGTGATCAGAACCTGGCATACCAATGGTAAGTAGACCTGTACGGAAAGGTTCTTGACCTGTTAGGAATGCAGCACGACCAGCTGTACACGATTGTTGACCGTAGTGGTCAGTAAATAGTGCGCCTTCGTTAGCAATACGGTCGATGTTAGGTGTTTCGTAACCCATCATTCCGTTGTTATATGCACTGATGTTGAATACACCAATGTCATCACCCCAGATAGCAAGAATATTTGGTTTTTCTGCTGCTGTCGCTGCTGAAGAAGCTGCTAATAAGCCAACACCTAATGCTAGTTTATTAATTTTAGTACCCATAAGGACTCCGATTCACTTTTAAGATTAATGCGTTAGAACAACACATCGATGGACAAATGTTATTCCCAAAACCGGGTTCCGTCCTTTTATAGTGTTTATAACCAATCGTTATGATGTAGGGTTAAATTATTGATTAATAGGAGTTTAACTTGATACTTCTAATAAACCCTTAGTTTACATGTGTGATCCCTATCAAGTTTGTAGATGCAAATTAAACCAGTAAGTTTTGTATCCGTGTCTCATAAAAATGACAAATAGATTAATAGTTTAGCGAATCTCGCGATCGTTCAAAAAATGGACTATACGTTGTAGGGCAGGATGCAAATAACTAACGAAGAGGTTTCTATGACAGCGAAATATGGCGTCAAACGTCGATTAGCGATTTTGGGTACTGCGATGATGGCGGCTTCCACCACCACATTCGCGGCAGAAAAACCGAATATTCTCGTCATTTGGGGTGACGACATTGGTCAATCTAATGTCAGTGCGTACACCTTTGGCTTAATGGGGTATCAAACTCCGAACATTGATAGCATCGCCAAAGAAGGCATGATGTTTACCGATTACTACGCAGAGCAATCTTGTACCGCAGGTCGCTCTACCTTCATTACAGGTCAAAGTGTACTAAGAACAGGCTTAAGTAAAGTAGGCTTGCCGGGTGCTGATATTGGCCTTCAAGCAGAAGATGCTACGATTGCAGAACTGCTTAAACCTATGGGTTACATGACAGGTCAATTTGGTAAAAACCACCTTGGCGACAAAGATGAATTCCTTCCAACAGCGCACGGGTTTGACGAATTTTTTGGTAACCTTTATCACCTAAATGCTGAAGAAGAACCAGAAAATGAAGATTACCCAACCGATCCAGAGTTTCGTAAGAAATTCGGCCCGCGTGGTGTTATCAAATCATTTGCTGACGGCAAGATTGAAGATACGGGCCCATTAACACGTAAGCGTATGGAAACCGTTGATGAAGAAACGCTCGATGCCGCGCTTGATTTTATGGATCGCGCAGTGAAAGCCGACAAGCCCTTCTTCGTTTGGTGGAACGCAACACGTATGCACTTCAGGACTCACGTGAAAGCGGACAGTAAAGGTGTGACAGGCGTTGGTAACTACGCTGATGGTATGGTGGAACACGATCGCCATGTTGGGCAACTACTGAAGCAAGTCGACGAGTTAGGTATCAAAGACAACACGATTGTTTTCTACTCAACGGATAATGGTCCACACATGAACTCTTGGCCTGATGCGGGTACAACACCGTTCCGTGGTGAGAAGAACACCAACTGGGAAGGCGCATACCGTGTACCAGCAATGGTTCGTTGGCCGGGTAAAATTGAACCTGGAACTATTTCTAACGAAATCATGCATCACATGGACTGGATGCCAACATTCCTTGCTGCAGCGGGTGATGATCAGATCAAAGAGAAGCTACTCAAAGGTCATACCGCGGGTGATAAAACCTTTAAGCTTCACCTAGATGGTTATAACTTCCTTCCTTACCTAACGGGTGAAGAAGAAAAAGGTCGTCGTCACGAAATCTTCTACTTCACAGATGATGGTGATTTAGCGGCGCTTCGTTATAACCAATGGAAAGCGGTATTCATGGAGCAACGAGCTACGGGTACTATGCAAATTTGGGCTGAACCGTTTGTGACCTTGCGTCTTCCTAAGTTGTTTAACCTTAGAATGGACCCGTACGAAAATGCTGATATCACTTCGAATACATACTACGACTGGTTGCTTGACCACGCGTACATGTTCGTTCCAGCACAAGCCTATGTTGGCAAGTTCCTAGAAACATTCGCTGAATATCCACCACGTCAAAAAGCAGCGAGCTTTAGTTTGGATCAGGTTATGGAGAAACTTCAGGAGTCTCATAACAAGTAATCGACTACTTGGATATACCAACTGGATGAAAAGAGCTCTTCGGAGCTCTTTTTTATGGGTGCAGTCGTGAGCAGCCACATGTCCTGAATATGAATCACAACAATCGAGCTCATGGTCACTAAATAATTGTAAATTAGTTGTTTTTGCGTCTACCTTATTAAGCATAAGGATGTATAAAACAAGGAATGTTATGTCTGCATTGTTGTGCTCACTAGTGAACGGATTGAAACACCAGCGAGTTGCAGTATTATCCGCGATTATCACGATATTGAGCTTCAATGTTTGCGCGAGTGAACAAGCGTCGCCTGTCAGTGATAAAGCTACTAAAGCCGTGTCTAAATCTACGGAAAGCGGTTCGTCAGCCACGTACATAGGCTCAGAGGCTTGTATTGATTGCCACAGCGCAGAAGTCGAAGCTTGGCTGGGCTCTCATCATGATATGGCGATGAAGCACGCCACAGGTGATTCCGTTTTAGGTAATTTTGATAACCAAACCATCACGCATCAAGGTAAGCCAAATCGTTTTTATCGCAAAGGTGATGAGTTCTGGGTCAACATTGAAGGGCCAGATGGTCAATTCAAAGATTACAAAATCAGTTATACCTTTGCTTTTGAACCACTTCAGCAATATATGGTTGAGTTTGAAGACGGTCGTGTTCAGCTCATTCCTTTTGCTTGGGACTCTCGCACCGAGAGTGAGGGAGGACAGCGCTGGTTTCACCTCTATCCCGATACAACCAACACCGATGAATTTTATTGGACCAATAGCGGCCAAAATTGGAATTTCATGTGTGCTGATTGCCATTCAACAAACCTAGAAAAGAACTACGACATGGCAAGCAACACCTACAGTACAACTTGGTCTGAAATCAATGTGGGTTGTGAGGCGTGTCATGGCCCTGCAAGTGAGCACGTTGAACAAGCAAAGCAAGCTGTTCATTCTGCTAAAGCCAATGGTGGTAAAAGCGTTCAACTCACGGCGCATTATGGTTTTGACCGCGATTTGTCTAAGTCGGTCAAAGAGTGGGTTTACCAAGAGGGCAATTCCACCCTTCAACCGAAAGACATCATTCATACCAACCAAGTTCAAACCTGTGCTCAGTGCCATAGCCGACGCACACAACTGAATGAGACGGCGGATCACGTCAATGGCTCGTTTTTTGATAAATACCGTTTGAGCTTAATTAGCCCGGAACTCTATCATCACGATGGTCAAATCTATGATGAAGACTATGTTTACGGTTCATTCCTACAGTCAGCGATGGCTGAGAAAGGCGTCACTTGCACGAACTGTCACGATCCCCATACCGCAGAGCTGAAAATTGCGGAAGAAGCGGTATGTAGTCAGTGCCATATTGCATCGGAATACACACCAGAAAAACACACTTTCCACCAGGCAAACACAGAAGCTTCAAAATGTACCACTTGCCACATGCCTGAAACGACGTATATGGAGGTCGATCCGAGACGTGACCATAGCTGGCATGTGCCGCGTCCAGATATTAGCCAACATATTAAAACGCCGAACGTGTGTACCAGTTGCCATGAAGACAAAACCGATCAATGGGCCGATAAGCAAATTGGTCAATGGCTCCCTGATTCTAAATATCGAAACCAACAGCATTTTGCTGTGGCTTTTTACGCGGACTCAATAGGGCACAGAGGCGCGGAAGATGCACTGGCGTATTCGGCTCAGGATTCTAGCTTAAGTAATATTATTCGAGCATCAAGCTTGGAGCGCTTAGGTGGCAATACGGGCAAGAATACACTTATCTCATTGGCAAGAGCGGTGAAACACGATGATGAAATGATTCGTTTGGGTGTTGTGCAAGGCTCGTCTGGTTTCCCATTTACTGATCGTTGGCAGATTCTAGAGCCATTACTGAAAGATCCTGTATTGTCGATTCGCTCCGAAACTGCAGGTGCGTTGGTGCGCTATTGGGGAGAAATGAATCCTCTGCAGAAAGACCAAATTAAGCCTGCATTGGAAGAGTACATTGAGATACAGCAATTCAATGCCGACAGAGGGTTTGGTCGCACTAACCTAGGTAACGTTTACCGAGATTTAGGCCAATATCAAAAAGCGATAGATTTCTATTTAGGGGCTATCGAAATTGAGCCTTATTTCGAAAACAGTTACGCCAACTTGGCGGATTTGTATCGAGCGCAAGGTAACGAATCAAAAGCGCTGTCGACGTTGAAGCAAGGTATTGAAGCTCAGCCGAAATCGAGTGTATTGCCATACAGTGCAGGGCTGTCACTGCTACGAGTGAAAGACTATGACCAAGCAACGCGTTATCTAAAACAAGCGGCAGAAACAGCACAAACCGATCCGCAATATTGGTATGTGTATGGCTTGGCATTGGAAAAGTCAGATGTACTTGCGGCGAGCCAGTCATTACACAAGGCTTATCAATTTAGCCGAAACCCTCAACATTTGTATGCACAGTGTGAGGTGTTGGCGCGAAACAGCCATATACCGGGTGTGCCAAAAGCATTTGAACAGTGTATCTCATCATTGAGCAAAGTGGCGCCGCCAGAAGCCATTAACCAACTGAAGGCCAGGCTCAAATAAAATGATGAGGTTAGATTGGTTATGGTGGTTGTAACGTTTTACACCATAACCACTTATTGCGTTTATAACCAATAGTTATCGAGCTTGTGAGTAGGATGTACGCAGCCAGTTTGAATAAAGGAAGACCTATGAACCATGCGCAGCAAGCAATAAACCAACTGATTGAACAAACAGAAAAAAGTGTTATCGGACAGAGCCACGTCGTTCGGGCTCTGGTGATAGGGTTATTGACCAATGGGCATGTGCTTTTAGAAGGGCTTCCTGGCACAGCGAAAACACGTTCAGTAAAGTCGCTTGCCAACTTATTAAATACCAGTTTTGGTCGAATCCAGTTCACACCAGACCTATTGCCATCAGATGTGACGGGTACAGAGGTGTATCAAGAGCTAGACGGGAAACCTCAACTGCACTTCCAACCGGGGCCTATCTTCAACAGTATTGTCCTAGCCGATGAAGTAAACCGTGCGCCAGCTAAAGTACAAGCGGCACTGCTTGAGGCGATGGCTGAAGGCACGATCACAGTAGGTGGTGAAACTCACATCCTTCCTGACCTATTCATGGTACTCGCTACTCAAAACCCAGTTGAGCAAGAAGGTACATACCCGCTACCTGAAGCGCAAATGGACCGTTTCATTATGAAAGTGACGGTTGATTACCCAGAAGATGAAGCAGAGCGTGACATCATTCGCTTGGTTCGCAGTGAAGAGCTAGGCAATGAGACCAGTTCCGAGCTAGTGACTCCGCAGCATATTGAACCTGAATTAGTGCTTGAGGCACGGCGCCAACTTCCAGAAATCGCGGTGTCTGATTTAGTTGAAAACTATATCGTGGCGTTAGTTATGGCAACTCGAAAGCCGGAACGTTACCCAGAATCTAACTTGTCCAAATGGATTGAAATTGGTTCGAGTCCACGTGCTTCTATCGCTCTAGATAAGTGTGCTCGCGCTTATGCTTGGCTACAAGGGCGTGACCACGTCACGTTGGATGATGTTCGTGCAATGCTGCCAACTGTGTTGGGGCACCGATTCTCACTGTCTTACGATGCGCTTGCTGACGGGGTCGACCATCAGAGAGTCGTTGAAGAGCTACTTGATAACGTAGAGATCGGATAATAAGGGGGCGTCATGGCGAAGCCAACACAAGCTCCCAAATCGCAAGGCCTTGATCCAAGACTGTACTGTGATTACTCAAAGTTAGTGCGAATACAGGCGCAAGCTGAGTCATTTTCTCTGTTGCCTCACCTAAAAGCGGGCAGTGTCCTTTCGGGAAGGCACAATTCGTTGTTTCGTGGTCGTGGTTTGAACTTTGAAGAGTTACGGCATTACCAACTCGGTGATGATATCCGTAACCTCGATTGGAAAGTTACCATGCGAACTGGGAAACCACATGTTCGTAGCTATACCGAAGAGAAAGACCGTAATGTGATGATCTGTGTAGACCAACGCAGCTCAATGTTTTTTGCCTCTCAAGACACCATGAAGTCCGTCGTTGCCGCTGAAGTCGCGGCATTGTGTGGTTGGCGGGTTCTTAAGGATGGAGACCGCGTCGGTTTTGTTTTGGCGTCACACCAAAAGCTATTTCACACAAAAGCGCAGCGTTCTCAGTCTGATTTACTATCCCAACTCAAACACCTTGCTAAAGCGAACCAAAGTCTGGGCGTGAATGTGAGTGACAATGAAGGAGTCGGGTTTACTCAATGGATCGAATTGATTAAGCGAATGAGGTTAAAGCAGTCGACGTTGATCTTCATTAGCGATTGGCGTGATTGCCAAGAGCATCACCTAGACCGTTTGAAACAACTTCAACAGCATAACGATATTCTCGCCATCATGGTCACTGACCCATTGGAGCGCTCACTGCCAAGAGATCTTGCAAGCGCAAACTGGGTGGTGGGTGACGGTCGTTTTCAATTGAGCCTAGATAGCCAATCTAAGGTCAACCTTGCAAGCGAGAGCCTGGCTCAGAAAGCAGCACTTCAAAAACAATCTCTAGCTAAATTAATGGCGATGAAAAACCTTCCGTATATCGAATTAGACACGTCTGGCAATCATATCTCCCAGTTACAAAAGTTAGTGGGAGGGCGCTAAATGACAGTCGAACATACGCCTCCTAGTACTTATATCCTGCGTGAACTTCACGATGTGGCGATACCTAATAGTGTTAGCTGGGCTCCACAAACCATCGGTTGGAAGATCCTTGGCGTTATCTTGTTATTAGCGGCTCTCTACCTGGCCTATCGTTTGGCGCTAAGATGGTGGAATAATCGCTATAGAAAAGAAGCACTTAATGAATTGATGTTATTGGATGCGAGAGACATAAACTCCCCTGAGCAGGCTTTTAAAGTGCTTAAGGTTGTACTGCGTTATCTAGACAGCAGCAATGCAAAGCTGTTTGGGCAAGCTTATGTGAAACGCTTGAATGATTATCTTCCTGTGAATGGGCAAACAGAGAGTAACAACGCATTCTTTGCTGACGAAATCTCAGGACTATGGATGCAAAGCCTCATTGATCCAAAGGTACGCTTGACCTTTGAACAGCGCACGGAAGTCATTCAAACCTCTATGATGTGGCTAAAACTTCATAAGCCTGATGTTCAAGTGGTGGTTGAGGGGCAAGCAAATGATTAATCTCTTCTCTTCTAGCTTTGAATTTGCACATCCTTTGTGGTTCGTTGCACTGCCTTTACCTCTGTTGGTCTACTTAGCGGTGCCGGCATATCGCATCAAACAAATGGCCATTAAAGTGCCGTTCTTCCACGAATTGGTGGAAGCGATTGGGGAAGCACCTTCTGAAGGGGCAAGTCAATTGACGCCAAGCTGGTGGCAACGCACCACACTCATTATTACTTGGGTTTTGGTTGTTTGTGCCTTGGCTAAACCGACCATTCTTGGTGAACCTCAAGTGCGTGAACAATTAGGTCGAGATGTCATGGTGGTCGTTGATTTATCTGGATCAATGGCAGAACAAGACTTCACATCTAAGCAAGGCAAGAAAATCTCTCGCTTGGAAGCAACGAAAGAGGTGTTGGCGGACTTTGCGAAAACCAGAAAAGGCGACCGCTTAGGTTTGATACTGTTTGGTGATGCTGCGTTTGTACAAACTCCTTTCACTGCTGACCAAGATGTATGGCTAGAACTATTAAATCAAACAGATGTGGCGATGGCAGGGCAGAGTACTCACTTGGGTGATGCGATTGGCTTAGCGATAAAAGTGTTTGAGCAGAGCGGTAAGCAGATGTCTGTCGAACAAGCCCAAAACGATATCGAACGTGAGAAGGTTGTAATTGTACTTACCGATGGTAATGACACAGGCAGTTTTGTAGAGCCAATTGATGCTGCAAAAGTGGCTAAGGCGAAAGGGGTTCGTATTCACGTTATTGCGATGGGCGATCCTCAGACTGTGGGTGAAGTAGCCTTGGACATGGAGACCATCAAGCGTATCGCCTCTGAATCTGGCGGTGAGGCGTTTGAAGCGCTAAACCGTGATGAACTCAGCACTGCCTACGAGCAAATCGGTCAACTTGAGCCTCAGTTATACGAAAGCACAACCTATCGACCTAAGCAGGGCTTACACCACTATTTAATGGCAGTCGTTGTACTCATGTATCTCACTGCATTTAGCCTTGCAACGGTAAGACGTCGCCGTGCCGTTCGTTTGTCGAACCTTGAAACGAAAGGAGAGAGTGATGTTTGATTCTCTCGCAGTTCAACAGTTTTTTACTCAGTTTCATTTTATTCGCCCACTCTGGCTCTTAGCATTCGTGCCGATGTTTTTCTTACTTTGGTTACGTTGGCGAGAAGAGACCAAACCGAGCTGGAAAGATATTCTGCCAGAGCATTTACGTAATGCGCTGACGATCGGTGAGACCGGGTGGCGCAAACAACTGCCACTCAAGCTGCTGATGGTTATCGTGACTATTGCGATCATTATTTGCTCAGGGCCAACGTGGCAGCGTGAAGCATCGCCATTTGGTGAAGACAAAGCCTCAATGTTGGTGGTACTTGATAATAGCGAATCCATGCTAGAAAAGGATTTACCTCCTAGTCGCTTAGAGCGCTCGAAGCAAAAAATTCGAGACTTATTGGCGGCGCGCAAAGGCGGTAATACAGGTCTAGTTGTGTATGCAGGAAGTGCACATGTCGCGATGCCGGTTACTCAAGATAGCAAAGTTTTCGAACCGTTTTTGGCAGCAATTACCCCTGAAATTATGCCTGTTGATGGTAAAGCTGCTGAGAAAGCCCTGCTTTTGGTTCAGCAACAATTGTCTGGTGAACCGGGTTCAACTGTGTTGCTGGTTTCTGATGGCGTAAACCCTACTACCATCAAGGCGTACGAAAAGTTCTTCAATGAAAACAGTTACCAGCTGTTGATCTTGGCCGCAGGTAATAGCCAAATTGTGAGTAATAACCCAATAGACCTTGATTCATTGAGCACGTTAGCCAAGGCTACCGGTGGTCGCTTGATTGAAGTGACGGTAGATGACTCTGACATCAAAGCGCTTAACAGTGCGGTTGAGCGCAATATGCAGCTCAATGGTGAGTCTTCAATGCCTTGGAAAGACATGGGTTACGGCTTGTTGTTCCCTATTGCTTTGATCATGTTACTTTGGTTCCGAAAAGGCTGGCTCGTGCAGTGGTGTCTAATAGGAGCTGTTACGACAGGTACCTTTTATACGCCAAATACAATGGCAAAAACGGTTCATCTGACGGCGGACAGACCTGCTGAAGTGGAAACATTATCGGCTTGGGATAAAACTGCCCAATGGTGGTGGGATTTATGGCTGACTCCGGACCAACAGGGTCAGCGATTGTTAAATCAACAAGAGTATCTAGAAGCGGCGAAACACTTTGAGGATCCACTTAGGAAAGGCGTCGCTTACTACTACGCACGCGAGTTTAAGCTTGCCCATAGTGCCTTCTTACAAGTCGACAGTGATTTTGGTTTATACAACGCGGCTAGTGCTCTAGCTAGGCAACGAGAGTATCTGGCTGCACGAGATTTGCTGAAAAGTTTAAATGATAAGCCTGACCTTGACTCTAATTTAAAGCCTGAGGTTCAGCACAACTTAGCCGTGGTTAATGGCATTGTTGAAGAAGTTAACCGAACCAGTGAAAGCCAAGCAGGGACGACGGATGGCCCTGAAGAATCGTTTGAACTAGACGAGGATAAGCCACGTACGGGCGATGGTGCAGAAGAGGAGACAGTTGCTGAGCTCATGTTAAAAGAAACGCTCAATGCCAATGAAATTCTTGGTAGTCAAGAGCTCGCTGATAAGTGGTTAAAGCGAGTAGAGGCAGATCCTAAGTATTTTCTTCGCGCTAAGTTTCAAATCCAGCTGCGTGAACCTTCAACAACATCTAACCAGGAGAAAAAGTAATGAACTTCAGTCAGTCTTTGTCTCTCGGTCAGCATAGAGACTCTCAACCAACCGAGCCGTTAAACCGTCTACGACATGGTCTCAGTATGATGTTGTTGGGGTTAATTATTGCTCTTTGTTCGCCTTCAGCTTATGCCCTTGATATTTATGATTTGCAACGCAGTGGCGATGTTGAACTGATTGCGTGGGTGGGAGAAAAACCTAAGCAGGGCGACAAGATAGCGCCAACTAAGGTGAGTGTGAATGAACAAGTAATTTTGAATATCGAAGTCGCAACACCACGCTGGTTTACGGGTGGCACACGCATCGGTAGCATCGAAATCCCGAACGTGATTGCTAAGCAGCGTAATCAGCTTGCAACGAATTACACCGAGAGAGTAGGTGGTACTACTTGGTCTCGCCAGCGCTGGGAAATCACCCTTTATCCGATGGCATCGGGTGCTTTTGTTATTCCTACCTTGCCTGTGAGTATAAAGGTGTCAGCTCCCGATGGTTCTAACGTGACTGGTACACTTTACACCCAACCGATTAAGTTTGAAGCTTCGCTACCTTCTGGGTTATTGAGTGAAGACTCGCCTTGGTTCGCAGCAACGGATGTTGAGGTTGAGCAAAAGTGGCAACGCTCTAGCGATGAGCTGAAAGTCGGCGATGCAATCACTCGAACAGTGGCCATTAAGGCAAAAGACAGCTTATCTGTGTTGTTACCTAACGTACTAACCAACGAATCTACACAGCAGTATCAAGCCTATCCGCAACCGAATCGTCTTGATGATACCCAAGAGCGAGGGGACTATCGTTCAAGCCGAATTGAAGAATCAGTCTATGTGATTCAACAAGGTGGTGAACTGACGCTTCCTGAATTCAAGTTTCAATGGTGGAATAGTGATAAGCAACGTTTAGAAGATGTTGTTATTAAGGGCGAAGTGTTTGAAGCCAAGCACACATTACGTTCTTTTATTAAAGCCTATATGTCGGTATTCATAACGATTGGTTTAATCTTATTAGTAGGTGCGGTGCTGTTTGTTATTGGTAAGCGTTATTACGCGGCTCGACCAACACCGACTTGGTTGGTGGTCCATCGTTTGATTAAACAAGGAGAGTGGGCAGAACTGCGAACGTTTATTTACCGTCAATTGCGACAACACACTTCTGAGTTAGAGTTAGCAAAAGCCAGTAATGAAAATTCATGGCAAGAGGACAGTACTGCTCTTCAACAAGGTCATGAAAATAAAAGCGTGTTCAAGCGTTTGTTGCAAGGGTTAAAAAAGCTACCCATTACCAATACAAATGGAAAACTAGACTCTTCGCGGTCGATCGTAAGTCGCTTGAAAATTCCTAAAGCCTTGCCAGACTTAAAAGATAAAACTAAGTAGCCACGTGATGCTCTTGTATCGTTGAAATACCTATAAAAATTCAAGGTTTATCGAGGCATTACGCACAACTTTTAGCAATTCGCATCGAACAAAATCAGCAGGTTCCCTACTATAGGGAACCTGCTTCTTTAATATGGAACTGTATGAAAAGTACCGAGCTAAATCTAATTCCTATATTTGTCGCTATCTATGAAGAGCAGAACTTATCTAGAGCTGCTAGCCGCATGGATATTAGTCAGCCAGCTGTGAGTAAAGCACTTGCAAGGCTGAGAGATATTTATGATGAGCCACTGTTTCACCGTACCACTTCAGGTGTTGAGCCAACTACTTTCGCGATGGATATCTACCCAGCGATGGCGGCCGCACTGAAGAACTTTACGTCGACCTTGTCTGCATCAAGAGACTTTGACCCTAAAACCTCCGGCCGCGTGTTCTCTATCGCCTGTGTGTCGGCGGCGAGCTACGAAATGATGCCTAAGGTGATGCAACTGATTAGCCAGGTAGCACCGGGTATTGCCTTAGAAATTCACCCTTTGTTTACAGAAGACTACGAGTCGGATCTAAGACTACAAAGACATGATGTAATCATTGATATGACGCCAAAAGGAAGAACGACGCTAAAGCATGAGGTGATTTCTACCGAACAGTTGGTGGTGGTGTGCCGCACTGATCATCCAACTATTGGCGATAGCATCGATATGACACAATTTTTGTCGCTTGAGCATGTGGTGGTATCCAAATGGCATGCACGCCGAAGCCTATTGAGTTCGGAGCACTATAGAGACCTTGAGAAACGTCGAGTAGTTTATAGAGCAGCAGGTGTAGTTGAAATGTTGCCGGTTATCGAAAACTCAGATTATATCGGAATGCTTCCGATGTCGTCGGTGCGTTGCTTCTCTGAAAAGTACAAGGTTAAAACGCTAGCGCTGCCGTTCGAACTGGACAACCTCGATATGTGTATGATTTGGCACCCAAGCCGCACTAACGAACCAAGCCACAAGTGGTTACGCGCCAAGATCAAAGCCGCAGCAAAAGAGGTCTCGGCTTAGCGCTTTCGTTAGCTGAGTGGTGGTTTCGTAGACCCACTCCAGACGCTTTTATTACGTCTGGAGTAGGGTACAAACCACTGACTCCACTGAGCTTGAAGCGACAGCCTATACTGATGCTTGTGATGTTTGCTCCGTATTGCCAACAAAATATGAGACCCAGTCATCTATAGGTAGAGGTCTAGCAAAGAAGTAACCTTGTGCGTATTTACAACCTATCTGACGCAGAGTCTTTACGTGGTTCTGCGTTTCAAGTCCTTCAGCAATCACTGAAAAATCGAGTATTTGTGCGAGTTTTAATACCGCACAGGTGATCTCGTAATCAACCTTAGATGAGTTGATGTCTTCAATAAAGCTTCGATCGAGTTTGACGCAGTCTGCTGAGAGGTTTTTCAACACAGATAGTGAAGAGTAACCGGTACCAAAGTCATCAATGGCAATTTTATAGCCCTTGGAATGAAGCACTTCTATCGTTCTCGAACAGGTCTCGAAATCTCGCATCATGTCTCTTTCTGTTATCTCAAGTAACAGTTGATGTGGCTGACAATCTGTCTCATCGAGTATTACTTGGAGTTGCTCGGCGAGGTCGGTCATGTAAAACATCCGAGCAGAGAAGTTGATTGAGAAAGTTACCCCCTCCAAGTCGATTCCTGAGCGTTGCCAGTCGGTGATGAGGTTAGCTACTTTTTTAAATACCCACTTATCAATGTCGATAATAAGGTCACTCTTCTCTGCGACTTCCAGAAAACCAGCCGGAGGCAAAAGGCCCAACTTAGGATGTCGCCAACGGACTAGCGCTTCAGCACCAATGATCTCTTGCGTGTCCAGATCGACTTTTGGTTGGAAGAACACTTCTAGTTCGTCATTAGCAATGGCCTGATGCAAGCCCATGTTGGTTTCGATAAGATCATTGACTTCATGAGTCATCTTGTCGGCATAGACGCGATATTGGTCTCTGCCATTGCGCTTGGCGTGATACATGGCAGTATCTGCGTTTCGGATTAGAGTTTCACCACTTGAGCCATGAGTAGGGTACTCACACACGCCTATACTTGCAGCAACGAATATCGAGTTGTTGTCGGCATAGTAAGGTTTGCGGAGTGATTGGTTTAGTCGGTCTGCCAGTTGTTCACCTTTACTTAAGCTGATGTCAGAGAACACGACCATAAACTCATCGCCGCCCATTCGTGCGACGAAGCCATTGTTGCCAACAAGCGTGGTCAAAATATTTGATACGTTGATCAACAGGTTGTCACCTTGCCCGTGTCCTAGCGAGTCATTGATGGTTTTAAACTCATCAATATCCAGATAGAACAGTAAGAAAAATGAGTTATGCTCTCGAGACCGTTTAATCTCCTCATCTAATCTCTTCGTCGCTAACAGTCGGTTTGCTAAACCTGTTAACGGATCGTGGTGGGCAAGAAAGTCGAAGTTCTTTTTCTCTTCAGTTAGGTCCAAATACGCTTCAGACAGCCTACCAGCCATGTCATTGTAGGCTTTCTCTAAATGAGACCATTCATCGCTTCTACCAAGCGCGATAGGCTCTTTTAGGCTGCCAGACTCCAAACGATTGAAACCATGCTTAAGTGCGTTGAGTGGTTTTTGAATATGGTGTCTGACGACATGGTTAAGTAACAGCAGTGACAAGATAACGGCAGAAAAGCTGATGATAATTGCGTTAAAGCGCGACTCACCGATCTCTTCTTCTAGTTGAGCAGTGAGGGCCAGAGCTTGGTTTTGAACACGAGACTCTGTATTTTCTACCATTTCTAATAGATCGCTTTGTGCATCCAATAGAGAAGCCATGACCAGCCAACGTTGTTCTAGGTTGGCACGAATTCGTTTAAGTGCCGCATTATAGCGTTTAACTGTTTTCTGAATTTTCTGCTTCTCGCTGATTACCGCTGCTGTTTTTATATCAACGTTTTCTAAGTGCAGTAAGAAGATATCGAGCTCTTTTTCGACTTTGATTAACAGCACTTTTTCTGTTTCTGGTGTAATGCGGCTGTGTATGTCACCGACCATTTTTCCGGAAGTCAGAAAAGATTCCCTCAGCATGTTCATCAGATCCAACTCATTGTTGTATCGAATAAAGTCATTTTGATTGAGGTGCTTCAGCTTACTGTCAGCAATAGCAAACTCCAGCTTATTGAGTTGGGCTGCTAAGGTGGCATCAATTTGATTGGTTTGTTTTAAGATTCGATTAAGCGCAAGTGAACTGCCTAAGAAACGGTGGAAGTTGTCAATAAAGGCATCTATTTTCTGTGAAAATCCTTCATTTGTAGACAAATCTCTTAGTTTTTGCAGCTGGAAATCAACGTTAAAAGCCTCTTCAGACAAGGTATTCTCGCTGAATAGAAAGGTCTGTTCGAGTAGTTTTACTCGAGAGGTCAAGGTAAAAACTCGTCGACTTATCTCGGAATTTACAATCAACTCGGAGACATGTGTAGAGGTTTCTGTTTTAAGCGTTGATTCGACATAATACAAAGAGCGAATCACCATGATGACCGCGAAGCTTACGATAAGTAGTGATATTAAGTTGGATATTATGAAGCGCTGGGTAATGTTAATTTGATTGAATTTCATTGTGGCTTCCAAATATTCAGATACGCTTCGCGGTAGCCATTCTTAGGGTCATAAATGCCAGTCGTTTCGTTGTTAATAAGCTCTGCTACGTTCTTTGGCGTGACGAGATGAACAGGCGCAGAATAACCACTAGGCGGCATGTTATTAAACGCTCTGTTGAGTTCGTCAACGATTTGCCAACCTTGAAGGTATAGAGGCTCAGGAACGGTCGCAGACTGGAACTTGTCTCTGTTGATTCTTTTGTACGCGGCTTTACTGCCGTCGCCTGCCGAAATGTTATTGGGAATCAACTTGTTATCTTCGATTTTTGACTCTAAGGAGGGGATGGCATAATCGATATATAGGTCGTTAATCGCTAAAATATGGGTGATGTTGTCACCATATTTTTTATCAAGCATCTTCAAGGTAGATGGCATTTTTTGGTCGATCTGATCGAGTGGAAGGTAGATCAGCTCAAGCACATCACACTGGCGGCACTGTTTGATAGTATCCACCATTGCATTCGCTTTTATCATCGCAATTTCGTAATTTGGGTCGGTGAAAACCACAATTTTGGCTTGGCCTTTTGAGTTAACAATAGACAATAAAGCAGCGATTTCTGCTACATCCAGAGGATCGGTTGTGATGTTGGTAAACAGACCAATCTCAGGATTTCCACCCGCTAATTCTGTGGCGTGCCATCCAATGATGGTGATGCCCAAATCTTGGGCTTGTTTTAGGATCTTTTGATGACGTACTGCATCAATACCACCAAGCACAATGGCATCGGGTTGAAAGCCGATTGCTTTTCTAATGGCTGCCCCTTGGCGAACCTCAGATCCTAAACCATCGACAAAACGTAGGTGCCAATCAATTTTTGAAATCGCTTCAGATAGGCCTTTCCCCACACCATAAACACCACCGTTACGCAGGTCCGATGCAACAAAAATGATGCTTTTTTCATGGCGTATCGCAGGGCCTGCAGTTGGTCCTCCCCAAGTGGTTTGGTAAGACACCGCACGCGTAACCTTATTTTCAGCGTATTTGAAAAATACGTCTTCTGGGTACCCTGCAAAACTTGTTGAGCTGCAAGTGATAGCAAGTAATGCACTTGCAAAGTTAAATATTTTATTCATCAGTTTTATAAAAGTTCTTTAAATCATTATCGCCCTATATTTATAATATTGTTAATAAACATTCAAACACTTGGTAACATTTATGCTGGGTCAAAATTATAAAATCCTTTTACCTTTACTTCTAACTGCTTGTTTTATGGTTTCACTAACTGTGAGGGCTGATGGAGAATGGCTTGACGATGATTTTAGAAAACTTGAAAAATTTCAAGAGACTGTGAGTGGTGAGCCTATTTCTCTTGTAGCAGAATCGTCTGAAAAACCCGTAAGGATCGCTTTAATTTACCCAAGCGCAGATATTTCCGATTTTTGGATACGTAATTTCGTTGCGCTAAAGGAAAGGCTGATCGCTTTGGAGCTCAGGTTTGAGATTGATGAATTCACATCAAGGCAGATTGAACACTCATTGCAAACTCAATACACGGAACAAGTGCTCAGCTCGGATACTCCGTATGACTTCGTCATTTTTGGACCTTCAGAATTGGATATTCAAGCCGGAAACATTCAAAAGCTGTCGGCGTCCTCCGACTTTAAAACCTTCATTTGGGCTTTCCATACCCCTAACGAGCAGTGGTCACATCAGCCAGATAGCTGGTTTGATTTTTCCAGTGAGATGGGCGCGAAAGTGTTGTGTGATCACGTGGTTCAAGAGTTAGGTAATGATGTTGAGTTTTCCGCGAACCGAGGCATTCCTGGCATCACCGACACCCAACGTTCACAAGGCTTTATCGATTGTGTTGAAGAGAAAGGCGATTGGTTAACGGTTTATGAGCATTTTGGGCAGTATCAAAAAATTGGAGGGGCCGATGGGATTCGCCTAGTACTCGGTAACTTTCCGGAAGTGACCATGGTTCACAATGCTAATACGGCAATGACGATGGGAGCGGTGGACGCGCTTAGTGAAGCTGACATGCTGTCTGAGATATATGTGACAGGTTGGGGCGGCACCGCAAAAGAAATAGAAAAAATCCGTTCTGATGAGCTTGATGCTACCCCTATGAGAATGAGCGACGATCTGGGTGTTGCTACGGCAGAAGCGATTAAGTTTCACTTGGAAGGTCGACAAACAGAAGTGCCGTTGATCTATTTAGGCAGAATCACCGTGGTGCACAACAAAATGGATGATCAAGAGCTGAGCCAATTAACTCGAGAGGCTTTCCGTTATTCAGGAAAAAACTAGTGCACTGAACGTTACTCGTACCATAGCAAAGAAAAGAAAAAGCCGCTTGCCTGTATTAGGTAAGCGGCTTTTTATCGCTCGCAACACACCGGTTTAATCGGTGTTAGTGTTAATGCTTTTAATCGACGATTTCTTTCAATACTTCACCAATCGAACCACTTGGCTGTGTAATGCCTAGCTTGTTAGACAGAGTCGGTGCAATATCATAAGGCGTAACTGCTCGTGATATCTTTTTAGCTTCTACGTCATAACCTGCAAAGATAACCGGTACATGAGTGTCGTATTTCCATGGTGAACCATGTGTCGACGCGATTTGAAGGCCTTCCATGTCGTTGATGTAGCTGCGCGGTGCAAATACGACATAAACGTCACCAGAGCGCGCTGGGTGATAGTTGTTTTTAATCAGCTGCATGACGTGTGTATCAGGTACTCTGTTCTTAGCGATATCACTGCTTGATACAGCAAATGCTACGCCTTTCACTTTCGAAATTTCATCTGCAATCGCTTCCTGAACTTTTGCTAGGTCAAGCTTCTTCTCAGCGATAAGGTCATGATTCAGGTAAATGTACGGCTGTGCATACAAGCGGATCGCATCTTTAGTTAAACCAAATTGGTCTTTCAAACGTTTCTCAACACCACTCGATAGTAAGGTATCTTTGTTGAAGTATTGTGCTTGATTAAAGCCAAGCGCATTTGCCGCAGGCGACGCTTCAGGTACGCCATGGTCGGCGGACAAAACAATGAGTGTGTTTTCTAACCCCACTTGGTCATCGACGGTTTTTAAAAGTTTCGCGATAGTTTTATCAAGTCGAATTAAGTTGTCTTCCGTTTCTAAGCTTTCTGGGCCGTATAGATGGACCACATAATCGTTCGATGAGAAGCTAACCGATAGGTAGTCGGTGGCATCGCCTTGCCCAAGCTTTTCTTGCATCAATAGTGTGCTGGCAAAGTTCTCTGTAATCTCATCACCAGCGGGGCTCACGGTTAACGTGGTGCTGTAATATTTGTAACTCGCTGGGCCATAAGGGTGAGGGAAAGTCCTTTGGAAATCACCTAGCTTAACCTTGTAATCAGTATCGTGCTCTTGAAGTGTATATTGGTCGCGCGGCAACGAGAGTTCCCATTTCTGTTTGGAGTATTGCGCTGCAACTTTCTTCTCATTCCAACGAGATACCCAATCTGGATATTCATCATAGTAATAATTACTGGTGACAAACTCAGATTGTGCTTTCGAGAACCAAAACGCTTTTCCACTGTGTCCTGCAAGAGAGATAGCACCACGGTCTTTCACTGACACACCAAAAACCTTTGATTTTCCGCTGTTGGAAATAGTGAGTTCATCACCAAAGGTGGTCGCAAGAATTGGCTCTGGAGAACGGCCATCGCCTTGTGCTGTCTTTTGTGTTGGATCTATCTCTGTAGCCTTATCGACACCAGCACCAGAGGTTAACATGGTGTAGTTGCCGTCCTCTACGTTATACACTAAACGCTCTTCACTGCGGTCGTACCAAACATTACCCACCATGCCATGTACACTTGGTGGAGCGCCTGTTGCTAGTGATACATGGCCGACAATGGTTTCTGTATTACCGTGTTGATAATTGGCATTAGTGTAATAGGTGCCATCATCCATCAAGTAGCGAAAGCCACCCTCACCAAAGTTATGCTTATAGCGCTCTATAAGGTCGGCACGCAGACCATCAACCGTGATTTGAAGAACCAAATCAGGTTTCTCTGCGGCTGTTGCGGGCAAAGCACAGAGTAGAGCAAGTGTAAGACCTGAAAGCTTGGTGTATTGCATAGGGTTTCCTTATTCAGTGTTGACGCATTGTTCTAGCGTGTGGTCAGACTTTTAACGTTGAGATAGGGTTATTCACGTATCTAGTTCGCATCTTTAACCAACCGCAATCCCATGTCCGACATGGTGATGGACTGGCTTGCGAAATCACGACGGTAACTTTCCGATTCATTTTCGTCATAAGCAAAACTGCCACCGCGAACAGACTTGTGCGATAAGCCTACGTCGCTGTGTTTAGCGTTGTTTGGATTGTCTGTTGGACCAAATCGGTAGAAGGTGTCATCGAAGGCATCGATCACGAATTCGCCAACATTACCGGTCATGTCATATAAGCCTAGTTCATTTGGCTTCTTTAGCCCGACTGGGTGTGCGCTATTTTTCGAATTTGCTGAGTACCACGCAACATCATCTAAGTTATTGGAACCACTGTAAGTATAGCCTTTGCTTTTGTTGCCACCTTTGGCAGCAAATTCCCATTCTGCTTCGGTTGGTAGACGGTAATCTTCGCCAGTTAACTCATTCAATTGCTCTACGAAATAGTTCGCTTGCTGCCAGCTTAGGTTGTTAACGGGAACTTGTGGGTTTTGGAAATAACTGAGAGATGAGCCCATGACAGATTCGAACAATTCTTGAGTCACCTCAAACTTGGCGATGTAGAAACTATCTACAGTAACACTACGTGCTGGGCGCTCGGCTTTACTTGCTTCTGGGCTGTTTGAACCCATGGTGAATGTGCCGCCTTCAACGAGAACCATATCTTGGTCAATTTGTTGGGCAATAGGGTGTGTTGGCACGCTTGAACAGCCGCTGAGAAGAATAGTCATGGTGACGCCGCTGACTGCTGCTAAATGTTTGTAATTGATAAATTTCATCACGTGCCTCAAATGTTCGAAATAGGGTGTAATTCTAACGTTTTTGGTCATTCCTATTGGTTATAAAGGGTATAACATGCCACTGACTTCATTCGGAATTATGATGGGAACAAGATAATAAGATAGGTAGGTAAATCATGCATATTACTCAAGGTCCTCAATATAATGGTAAAGCGTCTAAGCGCTTACATGTTATGGCGAAGCCGATTGGCGCAGCGTGTAACATTGACTGTAAATATTGTTACTACCTAAGTAAGCAAGATTTGTTGGAGTACAAGAAAGGCAGTTCTCCAAGAATGGATGATGAAACGTTAGAGACGTATATCCGACAATACATCGAAGGCCAGAATACGCCAGAAATTATCTTCTCATGGCAGGGTGGTGAACCCACCATGCTTGGTTTGGCTTATTTTGAACGTGTGGTTGAACTACAGAAGAAGTACCAACCTGAAGGTGTATTGATTTCCAATGACCTACAAACCAATGGCACATTACTGAATGACGATTGGGGACAGTTCTTAGCAAAGAATAACTTCTTGGTAGGCTTAAGTATTGATGGCCCAGAGATGCTGCATAACGCCTACCGAACTAACCGAGCCGGTCGCGGTACGTTCAAGCAAGTGATGGCGGCTGTTGAGCTGTTGCACAAGCACCAAGTGAAATTCGCGACGTTAACCTGCGTGAACAACCTGACCAGTCAAAACGCACTAGAAGTGTACCGATTCTTACGTGATGTGGTGAAGTCGCCGCAAATGCAGTTTATCCCTATCGTTGAGCAAAAAACCTTTAGAACGGTTGCACCGCAAACCTCTCAAGTGAGCGAGCAATTGAAGCAGGGTGACAAGCGCCTGATCCCGGGTCATAAAGATTCAATCATGGAATCATGGTGTGTGTCAGATCTGGCGTGGGGTAACTTCCTGATTACCGTGTTTGATGAGTGGGCGAAAAACGATATCGGCAAAGTGTTCGTTCAATATTTCGAAGCAAGTTTAGAAACGTGGATTGGTCGTCCTAATCCACTTTGTACCTTGAATGAGATCTGCGGTAAAGGCCTGGCAATGGAGCCTAATGGTGACGTTTTCTCATGTGACCACTATGTTTATCCAGAATATAAAATCGGTAATATCCACCACGAGAAGTTGGATGATTTGGCGTACAGCGCTTCACAACAGAAGTTTGGCTTTGCTAAATCACGAACATTAACCAACCAATGTCAGCAATGTGATTACAAGTTTGCTTGCCATGGTGAATGTCCTAAGAACCGCTTTATTAAAACGCGTTCAGGTGAGCCGGGTTTGAACTACTTGTGCGCGGGTTGGCACAAGTTCTTTTCTCATGTCGATAAATCGATGGCGTACATCGCTCGCGCTATGAGACACCCTGTTGCTCACGGCAAGTACAGCGACTCTGTAATGATGGCACGTCGTGCAGAGATGGCTAAGCAAGCGACGTTCGAGACCAAGTTCTAGTTCAAGGTCTATCAATCTTAACGATAATTCAAACAGATATGAGTCTAGGGACAGGCTAAGTTCTCAAGTTTAAGGTACCACTATGATCAAGAAGAGTTTAGCGACAGCGGTTGCTTTAGTTATTTCAACGTCCGCATTGCTATCAACATCTGCAATGGCAGCTAACAGCGTCCAAGCTACTGTTGACGCACCTGCACAGAACATTAATCAAGTACTTGAAATGACTGACACTCAAACACGCATTCAGCAGTTGTCTTACATGGCACAAGATAAGAATCAGTCTGTTGAAAACCGCACAGGAGCTTTGCAAGAATTGGCTTCATACCCAAGCCAAAACGCGCTGGTGGCCGTTGCAAGAGGCTTGAAAGACCAAGACCCTGAAGTACGCGAAGCTGCGGTTATTGGCTCTGAACCATATCAACTGGAACATCGTTGGGCATTGGTTTCCCCTTTGCTTAAAGACAGTGATACCATGGTTCGCCACACAGCGACATCGAATTTAGTTCGTGATTTCAACACCCTAGATGAAGCGCAAAAAGCGGAAATTGAACCGGCGGTAAAAGAGCTGATCACTTTCTTGGAAACACAAGAATCAGAGAAGTTTCAGTTACTGTTTGCAGATGTCCTACGTTGGCACAATGAGTGGGAAAAGGCGGAAACGGTTTATTTAGAGCTGATTAAAACGCATCAAAATGATCCTCAAGTATGGTTGAGTTACGCAGACAACTTCCGAGCTCAGAAGAAAGACCAACAAGCGGTTGAAGTGTTAGATCGTGGTTTAGCGAATGTGCCGGACAATGCGGCTTTGCATTACTCAAAATCGCTGACCTTAGTTCGATTAGAAGAGAAGGGCGCCGCAGCAAAAGAGATTGAAGTGGCTGCTGAACTAGCGAAAGACAACAGCTATTACTGGTATCTCAACGGCGTATTGCAAGAAGATCTCGATATCGACAAGTCGACAAAATCATTTGAAAAGGCGTATTTGATTTCTGGCGCTCCAGAGCAACTCTACGCTGTATGTGATATTTACGTTCGTTACGGTAATGAAAAAACGGATGAATGTTTGACTGAGCTTAGTAAAGTCGCACCTGACTATGTGATCGAGCAGTTGAAAGAGAAGCGAGTAGCGCCAAGTTCATAGTAATTGCGTTAATCGATAAACTAGAGTGAGTTATTGAAAAGCCAGTCGAAATGAACTGACCCCCAATAGTTGGACACCAATTATTGGGGGTCTTTTTATGTCCAAATATAGCCGAGAGCTAAAATGTATCATTGCTAAGCAATACTTAGATGG
>NZ_VTYC01000015.1:0-119257 GCF_013114115.1 Vibrio sp. 070316B
ATGACTGTTGAGCTAATCGCTCCAATCGCAATGGACGAAGGCCTACGTTTCGCTATCCGTGAAGGTGGCCGTACTGTAGGTGCTGGTGTTGTAGCTAAAATCTTCGCTTAATAGCATTTAGATTTTTGCACACTCTTCATTAGAAGAGCACGCATCAAAAAAAGGGGAGCTTCGGCTTCCCTTTTTTATTTTGGTTATAAGGAAAATTCCCAACTCGTAATATCCGCAGTCTATATTCCGATGTAAATACAGTTATTTACTTAGCGGCTTAAGCTGCCCACCTAAACTCTCTCCTCTCCAAAGCCCGTTAAACTCTCTTTTCGACGAAACACTATAACCAATCGATATAAATATACGGCAATTTTTGACTGGTAATAAGAATGATTCCTTTTTATATTTAACCTCAAGTTAAGGGGTTAGGTTTTACTATGTACGTTTGTTTATGCCATGGGGTCTCGGACAAGAAAATCCGCAAGTTGGTATTAGAAGAGGGTATTACTGACATAAAAGGAATTAAAAAGTGTACGGCACTTGGCAGCCAATGCGGAAAGTGTGTACGTTCAGCAAAAGAAGTCATTAACGACACCGCGAAAGACCTGTTCAAACAGGCAAGCTAGTTCTGCTCAAAGGGCAGTAGCTTTTTTGACACTTCTCGATTTGGTTCTACAGTTAGAAGAGCCAAAGAGGAGGGCTATGTCATGAAAGGCGATCCAATCATCATTCAACATCTCAATAAAATTCTTGGTAATGAACTTGTCGCAATAAATCAGTACTTCTTGCATGCGCGCATGTATAAAGACTGGGGTTTAAAGCACCTAGCCGACAAGGAATATCATGAATCCATCGACGAAATGAAACATGCCGACCATCTGATTGAACGAATCTTGTTTCTCGAAGGGCTCCCCAATCTGCAAGATCTGGGCAAACTTAAAATCGGCGAAGATACTCAGGAAATGCTGGAGTGCGACTTATCATTAGAGATGGAAGCCATTCCGGATCTGAAAAACGCCATCGCTTATGCTGAAGACATTCACGATTATGTGTCACGAGATCTGTTTCTTGAGATTTTGGAAGATGAAGAAGAACATGTCGATTGGTTAGAAACCCAACTCGGCCTCATCAAAATGACGGGTATTCAAAATTACCTACAAGCTCAATATGTCGATGAAGACGAAGGCTAAAAAGTACCGATAACAAGGGTAGTTGCTCAGGCGCATCCTAGCGGCTACCTTGCTTTTCTTTTTCAGTCGGTAGGGCACTACCAAGAATGAAAAATTCTCCAATCACCCCTTCCACCAGATTCTGCGATTATTTTTCAAACACAGCTTGCAAGTTAAAGTGTGATCTGTATAATGCACCGCACTGGCTTAAGCTGGTTGTGAACCAATGAGCACTGAGGAGTAGGTTTTACCTAGTAATGTATACTCAGCTTATGTTCGCGGTTAATAAAAATAGTAAGGCTTGTCTTTACTTCAAAAGTTAACTGACAATGCGTCCTAATTTTGGATGCTACGGTTTCACATAAATCAATCGGCATTCTCTCGTTTTATCGAGTTTGAGTGGCGATATTGTTTGTGTAATTTTTAATAATTGGAGCTCTGTCTCATGCAGAACCAACGTATTCGTATCCGCCTTAAAGCGTTTGATTACAAGCTAATCGATGCTTCAACTGCGGAAATCGTTGAAACAGCAAAACGTACTGGCGCACAGGTTCGTGGTCCTATCCCACTACCTACTCGTAAAGAGCGTTTCACTGTTCTTACCTCTCCACACGTCAACAAAGATGCACGTGACCAGTACGAAATCCGTACTCACAAGCGTTTGATCGACATCGTTGAGCCAACAGATAAAACTGTTGATGCTCTAATGCGTCTTGATCTTGCAGCTGGCGTTGATGTTCAAATCAGCCTAGGTTAAGGGAGATAAGAATAATGATTGGTCTAGTCGGACGTAAAGTGGGTATGACCCGCGTATTTACTGAAGAAGGCGTTTCTATCCCAGTAACTGTTGTTGAGGTTGAAGCGAACCGTATTTCTCAAGTTAAAACTCTAGAGAACGACGGCTACGCAGCAATCCAAGTAACTACTGGTGCTAAGAAAGCTAACCGTGTAACTAAACCTGAAGCTGGTCACTTCGCGAAAGCGGGTGTAGAAGCAGGTCGCGGTCTTTGGGAATTCCGTTTAGAAAACGGCGAAGAGTTTGAAGTTGGCGCTGAGCTAAACGTAGAACTTTTCAACGAAATTAAAAAAGTAGACGTTACTGGTACATCTAAAGGTAAAGGCTTCCAAGGCGCTGTTAAGCGTTGGAACTTCTCTACTCAAGATATGACTCACGGTAACTCTTTGTCTCACCGTGCACCGGGTTCAATTGGCCAATGTCAAACTCCAGGTCGCGTGTTTAAAGGCAAGAAAATGGCAGGTCACATGGGTGCTGAGCGTGTAACGACTCAAAACCTAGAGATCGTACGTGTTGACGCTGAGCGCAATCTGCTTCTTATTAAAGGTGCAGTACCAGGCTCAACAGGCGGCAACGTGATCGTAAAACCTGCTGTTAAAGCATAACGTCTAGGAGTAAGTAATGGAATTGATGGTTAAAGGTGCTGATGCACTAACTGTTTCCGAGACTACTTTCGGACGTGACTTCAACGAAGCTCTTGTACACCAAGTAGTTGTTGCATATGCAGCAGGTGCTCGTCAAGGTACTCGTGCTCAAAAGACTCGTTCTGAAGTATCTGGCGGTGGCGCTAAGCCATGGCGTCAAAAAGGTACTGGCCGCGCACGTGCTGGTACAATTCGTAGCCCAATCTGGCGTACAGGTGGTGTTACTTTTGCTGCGAAACCACAAGATCACAGCCAAAAAGTAAACAAGAAAATGTACCGCGGTGCTATGAAGAGCATTCTTTCTGAGCTTGTTCGTCAAGAGCGTCTAATCGTTGTTGATAACTTCTCAGTAGAAGCACCAAAAACAAAAGAACTTGTAGCTAAGCTTAAAGAGCTTGAGCTAAGCGACGTTCTGATTGTAACTGGCGAAGTAGATGAAAATCTATTCTTAGCTGCTCGTAACCTATACAAAGTTGACGCACGTGACGTTGCTGGTGTTGATCCAGTATCTCTAATTGCATTCGACAAGGTTCTAATGACTGCTGACGCAGTTAAGCAAGTTGAGGAGATGCTAGCATGATCACTGAAGAGCGTATCTTAAAAGTTCTACGTGCTCCGCACATCTCTGAAAAAGCAACTATGGCAGCTGAGAAAGCGAACACTATCGTTTTCAAAGTAGCTAAAGATGCAACTAAGAAAGAGATCAAAGCAGCTGTAGAAAAGCTATTTGAAGTTGAAGTTAAGTCTGTAAATACTCTTGTTCAAAAGGGTAAGACCAAACGTCAAGGTATGCGTGAAGGCCGTCGTTCAGACGTTAAGAAAGCCTACGTTACTTTGAAAGAAGGTCAAGATCTTGACTTCGTTGGCGGCGCGGAATAACAGGAGTAGTTAAAAATGGCTATTGTTAAATGTAAGCCGACTTCCCCTGGTCGTCGTCACGTCGTTAAAGTTGTTAACGCTGACCTACACAAGGGTAAGCCATACGCACCTCTTCTAGAGAAAAACTCTAAGAACGGTGGTCGTAACAACAACGGTCGTATCACAGTACGTCACATCGGCGGTGGTCACAAGCACCACTACCGTGTAATTGACTTCAAACGTACTAAAGATGGCATCCCAGCGAAAGTTGAGCGTCTAGAATACGATCCAAACCGTAGCGCTAACATCGCTCTAGTTCTGTACGCAGACGGTGAGCGTCGTTACATCATTGCACCAAAAGGTGTTCAAGCAGGTGACCAGATCCAATCTGGTGTTGATGCGCCAATCAAAGCAGGTAACACTCTGCCGATGCGTAACATCCCAGTAGGTTCTACTGTACACTGTGTTGAACTTAAGCCTGGTAAAGGTGCTCAACTAGCTCGTTCGGCTGGTGCTTATGCTCAAATCGTTGCTCGCGACGGTGCATACATCACTATCCGTCTACGTTCTGGTGAAATGCGCAAAGTACTTTCTGAAGGTCGTGCAACGATCGGTGAAGTTGGTAACTCTGAGCATATGCTACGTGAACTTGGTAAAGCTGGTGCTTCACGCTGGCGCGGCGTACGTCCAACCGTACGTGGTGTAGTAATGAACCCGGTGGATCACCCACACGGTGGTGGTGAAGGCCGCACATCTGGTGGTCGTCACCCAGTTTCTCCTTGGGGCGTTCCTACTAAGGGCTTCAAGACTCGTAAGAACAAGCGCACTGACAAGTACATCGTACGTCGTCGCACTAAATAATTTATAAAGAGGAATCGCCATGCCACGTTCTCTCAAGAAAGGTCCTTTTATTGACCTACACTTGCTGAAGAAGGTAGAGAAAGCGGTGGAAAGCGGAGACAAAAAGCCTATTAAGACTTGGTCCCGTCGCTCAATGATCATCCCAACAATGATTGGTTTGACCATCGCTGTCCATAATGGTCGTCAGCACGTTCCAGTTTTCGTTACCGAAGAAATGATCGGTCACAAACTGGGCGAATTTGCACCAACTCGTACTTATCGCGGTCATGCTGCAGATAAGAAAGCTAAGAAGAAGTAAGGAGTAGATGATGGAAGCTTTAGCTAAACATAACTTTGCTCGTATTTCTCCACAGAAAGCTCGCTTAGTTGCAGACCAAATTCGCGGTAAGTCGGTAGACCAAGCTCTAGAAATTCTAACTTTCAGCAACAAAAAAGCTGCTGTATTGGTTAAGAAGGTTCTTGAGTCAGCTATCGCTAACGCGGAACATAACGAAGGTGCAGATATCGACGATCTAAATGTCGCTAAAATCTTCGTAGATGAGGGCCCTATCATGAAGCGTATTATGCCTCGTGCTAAAGGTCGTGCGGATCGTATCTTGAAGCGTTCAAGCCACATCACTATTGTTGTAGCAGATCGCTAAAGACTAGGAGAGTAAGCAATGGGTCAGAAAGTACATCCTAATGGTATTCGTCTTGGCATCGTTAAGCCTTGGAATGCTACATGGTTTGCTAATACCAAAGATTTCGCTGACAACCTAGACGGCGACTTCAAGGTACGTCAGTTCCTTACAAAGGAACTACAAAAAGCATCACTATCTCGTATCGTTATCGAGCGTCCAGCTAAGAGCATCCGTGTGACTATTCACACTGCTCGTCCTGGCGTTGTTATCGGTAAGAAAGGTGAAGACGTAGAGAAGCTACGCGCAGCTGTAGCTAAAATCGCAGGTGTACCAGCGCAAATCAATATCGCTGAAGTACGTAAGCCTGAGTTAGATGGTCAGCTTGTAGCTGATAGCATCGCGTCTCAACTAGAGCGTCGTGTTATGTTCCGTCGTGCTATGAAGCGCGCAGTACAAAACGCAATGCGTCTAGGCGCTAAAGGTATCAAAGTGGAAGTAAGTGGTCGTCTAGGCGGCGCTGAAATCGCACGTTCTGAGTGGTACCGTGAAGGCCGTGTGCCTCTACACACTCTACGTGCAGACATTGATTACGCAACTTCTTCGGCTCACACTCAATACGGTGTGATCGGCATTAAAGTTTGGATCTTCAAAGGTGAGATTCTAGGCGGTATGCCAGCTGCTAACGCAGTAGAGCCTAAAGGCGATAAGCCTAAGAAGCAGCGTAAAGGCCGTAAGTAAGGAGTCGAACGATGCTACAACCAAAACGTACTAAGTTCCGCAAGGTTATGACTGGTCGTAACCGTGGTCTAGCTAAAGGTACTGAAGTAAGCTTCGGCGAATTCGGTCTTAAAGCTGTTGGCCGTGGTCGTCTGACTGCACGTCAAATCGAAGCGGCACGTCGTGCTATGACACGTCACATTAAGCGTCAAGGTCAAATCTGGATCCGTGTATTCCCAGACAAACCGATTACTGAAAAGCCTCTTGAAGTTCGTCAAGGTAAAGGTAAAGGTTCAGTAGCGTACTGGGTTGCTCAAATCCAACCTGGCAAAGTTATGTACGAAATGAATGGCGTACCTGAAGAGTTGGCACGTGAAGCGTTCCGCCTAGCGGCACGTAAACTGCCTGTTAAAACTACTTTTGTAACTAAGCAGGTGATGTGATGAAAGCACAAGATCTACGCGAAAAGAACGTTGAAGAGCTTAACGCTGAGCTATTGAATTTGCTACGTGAACAGTTCAACTTGCGCATGCAAGCTGCAACTGGTCAGCTTCAGCAAACTCATACTCTAAAAGCTGTACGCCGTGATATCGCACGTGTGAAAACTGTTTTGACTGAAAAGGCAGGCGCATAATGAGCGAAACTAACCGCATCCAGCAAGGCCGTGTAGTAAGTGACAAGATGGACAAGTCTATCGTTGTTGCTATCGAACGTACTGTAAAACACCCAATTTACGGTAAATACGTTAAACGCACGACTAAAGTACACGCACACGACGAAGACAACACTTGTGGCCTAGGCGACAAAGTTGAAATCGCTGAGTGTCGTCCTCTGTCTAAGACTAAGTCTTGGACATTGGTTAAAGTTCTAGAAAAAGCGAAGATTTAATCTTTGTAATTCTATAACTTATAAGCGGCTCCAAATTATTTTTGGGGCCGCTTGTTTTTTGTCTACCCAATTTAAAAAAAGGGTGGTACAATTCGCGTCCCTTTTAAAGAGGCAGCCCGACCCGAGAGGGTCTAGTTTTAATATTTAGCGGAGCACTAACAATGATCCAGATGCAAAGTACACTTGACGCAGCAGATAACTCTGGCGCGCGCAAGGTAATGTGTATTAAGGTTCTGGGTGGCTCTCACCGCCGTTATGCACATATCGGTGACATCATCAAAGTTACAGTTAAGGAAGCAATTCCTCGCGGTAAAGTAAAAAAAGGTGATGTTCTGAAGGCGGTAGTAGTGCGCACCCGTAAAGGCGTTCGTCGCCCAGACGGTTCTGTCATTCGCTTCGACAGTAATGCTTGTGTATTGTTAAACGACACTACTGAGCAACCAGTCGGCACACGTATCTTTGGTCCTGTGACTCGTGAACTTCGTAACGCGAAATTCATGAAGATTGTATCACTAGCACCTGAAGTTCTGTAAGGAGCGGCAATATGGCAGCTAAAATCCGTCGTAATGACGAAGTAATCATTCTTGCTGGTAAAGATAAAGGCAAGAAAGGTAAAGTAACTAAGGTTCTGACAACTGGTAAAGTTATCGTTGAAGGCATCAACCTTGTTAAGAAACACCAAAAGCCGGTTCCGGCTCTAGGTCAACAAGGTGGCATCGTTGAACAAGAAGCAGCTATTGACGCTTCTAACGTTGCAGTTTTTAACGCGGCTACTGGTAAAGCAGACCGTATCGGTTTCCGTATCGAAGATGGCAAGAAAGTTCGTTTCTTCAAATCTAACGGCGAAACTGTTTCTAACTAATTAGAAGTAATTTGGAGTTCTACTATGGCGAAACTGCATGATTACTACAAGTCGTCTGTAGTCGCTGAGCTTACCAAAGAGTTCAGCTACACAAGCGTCATGCAAGTCCCTAGGATTGAGAAAATCACCCTAAACATGGGCGTTGGTGAAGCAATCAACGATAAGAAACTGCTAGAAAACGCAGCAGCTGATATGGCAACGATCTCTGGTCAAAAGCCACTTATCACTAAAGCGCGTAAATCTGTAGCTGGTTTCAAAATTCGTGAAGGCTACCCAATTGGTTGTAAAGTAACCTTGCGTGGTGAGCGCATGTGGGAATTTTTAGAGCGTTTAATCTCTATCGCACTTCCACGTGTACGTGATTTCCGTGGTGTTAGCGCTAAGTCTTTCGACGGTCGCGGTAACTACAGCATGGGCGTTCGCGAGCAAATCATCTTTCCGGAAATCGACTACGATAAAGTCGATCGTGTCCGCGGTCTTGATATCACTATCACGACTTCTGCGGGTTCCGATGAGGAAGGCCGAGCTCTGCTGGCTGCCTTTAACTTCCCATTCCGTAAGTAAGGGTAGGGTTACTGTTATGGCTAAACAATCAATGAAAGCACGTGAAGCTAAACGTGCAAAACTAGTAGCTAAGTTCGCTGAAAAGCGTTCTGCGCTAAAAGTTATCATTAGCGATGTAAACGCATCTGAAGAAGATCGTTGGAATGCGGTTCTTAAACTGCAATCTCTTCCACGTGATTCAAGTGCATCACGTCAGCGTAACCGTTGCAACCAAACTGGTCGTCCACACGGTTACCTACGTAAATTCGGTCTAAGCCGCATTAAGGTTCGTGAAGCTTGCATGAAAGGCGAGATTCCGGGTCTTCGTAAGGCTAGCTGGTAATTGCCACTTAATCATTTGGAGTAAATCTTATGAGCATGCAAGATCCGATTTCGGATATGCTGACCCGCGTTCGTAACGGTCAGGCAGCAAACAAAGTTGCTGTAAAAATGCCTTCTTCAAAGCTTAAAGTTGCAATTGCTGCACTACTAAAAGCTGAAGGTTACATCGTAGACTTCGCTGTTGAAGGCGAAGCAAAACCTGAGCTAGAAGTTACTCTTAAGTACTTCCAAGCTAAACCTGTAATCGAGCAAATCAAGCGTGTATCACGTCCTGGTCTAAGAGTTTATAAAAATAAAGACTCTCTACCAACAGTGATGGGCGGTCTTGGTATTGCAGTTGTTTCTACTTCCAAGGGTCTAATGTCTGACCGTGCTGCTCGTAAAGCAGGTCTTGGCGGTGAAATCATCTGTTACGTAGCTTAATAAGGAGTAGATTATGTCTCGTGTTGCTAAAGCACCTGTCGCTATTCCAGCTGGCGTAGAGGTGAAACTAAACGGCCAAGAAGTTACTGTAAAAGGTAGCAAAGGTGAGCTTACTCGCGTTCTTAACAACGCCGTAGTTATTGCACAGGAAGAAAACAACCTAACTTTCGGTCCGAAAGAAGGTGTTGCTAACGCATGGGCACAAGCTGGTACAGCTCGCGCTCTAGTTAACAACATGGTTGTGGGTGTTACAGAGGGCTTCACTAAGAAGCTAACTCTAAAGGGTGTTGGTTACCGTGCTGCTATGAAAGGCAACTCTGTAGCTCTAACTCTTGGTTTTTCTCACCCAGTAGAGCACGCTCTACCTGAAGGTATTAAAGCTGAGTGCCCTAGCCAAACTGAGATCGTTGTAACTGGTTGTGACAAGCAGCTAGTTGGTCAAGTTGCGGCTGACATTCGTTCTTACCGTGCTCCTGAGCCTTACAAAGGTAAAGGTGTTCGTTACGCAGATGAAAATGTGCGTACTAAAGAAGCTAAGAAGAAGTAAGGTATCACTATGGATAAGAAAGCATCTCGCATCCGTCGTGCTACACGTGCACGTCGTAAGATTGCAGAACTTGGTGCAACTCGCCTGGTAGTACACCGTACTCCTCGCCATGTTTACGCACAAGTTATCGCGGCAAACGGCTCTGAGGTTATCGCAGCTGCTTCTACTGTAGAAAAAGCGATCCGTGAGCAAGTTAAGAACACTGGTAACGTTGATGCAGCTAAAGCAGTTGGTAAAGCTGTTGCTGAGCGCGCTCTTGAAAAAGGCGTAGCTTCAGTTGCATTCGATCGTTCTGGTTTCCAATACCACGGTCGAGTAGCGGCGCTAGCAGAATCTGCTCGCGAAGCTGGTCTGAAATTCTAAGGTAGGGTTGGAAGATGGCTAAAGAACAACAACAAGCTAATGATTTGCAAGAAAAGCTAATCGCTGTTAACCGTGTATCTAAGACGGTTAAAGGTGGTCGAATCATGAGCTTCACTGCACTAACAGTAGTTGGTGACGGTAATGGTCGTGTAGGTTTCGGTTACGGCAAAGCTCGTGAAGTACCTGCTGCGATTCAAAAAGCAATGGAAAAAGCGCGTCGTAACATGGTTACCGTTGCGCTGAACGAAGGCACTCTTCACCACCCGGTGAAAGGTCGTCATTCGGGCTCTAAAGTTTACATGCAGCCAGCTGCAGAAGGTACAGGTGTTATTGCCGGTGGTGCAATGCGTGCTGTACTTGAAGTTGCGGGCGTACATAACGTACTTTCTAAAGCATACGGTTCTACGAACCCTATCAACATCGTTCGTGCAACGATTGGTGCTCTAGTAGACGTTAAGTCACCAGAAATGGTTGCTGCTAAACGTGGTCTAACTGTTGAATCTATTTCGGAGTAAGCACACGATGGCAACTATTAAAGTAACTCAAACTAAAAGCTCAATTGGTCGCCTACCTAAGCACAAAGCGTGTCTTAAAGGTCTAGGTCTTCGTCGCATCAACCATACAGTAGAACTTGAAGATACTCCGTGCGTACGCGGTATGATCAACAAGGTTTACTACATGGTTAAGATTGAGGAGTAATCAGAATGCGTTTGAATACTCTATCACCGGCTGCTGGCTCTAAACCTTCTAAGAAGCGTGTAGGTCGTGGTATCGGTTCTGGCCTTGGTAAAACAGGTGGCCGCGGTCACAAAGGTCAAAAGTCACGTTCTGGCGGCTCTGTTCGTCCAGGTTTTGAAGGCGGTCAAATGCCTCTAAAACAACGTCTACCTAAATTCGGTTTCACTTCTCGTAAGAGCCTAGTGTCTGCTGAAGTTCGTCTAGCTGAGCTAGCGAAAGTAACAGGTGACGTAGTTGATCTTAACAGCCTTAAAGCTGCTAACGTTATCACTAAGAACATCGAATTCGTTAAGATTGTTCTTTCTGGTGACCTAAGCAAAGCTGTGACTGTTAAAGGTCTACGCGTGACTAAAGGCGCTAAAGCTGCAATCGAAGCTGCAGGCGGTAAAATCGAGGAATAATCTCGAGGAACGAGGTACAGATGGCTAAGAAACCAGGACAAGATTTTCGTAGTGCTCAGAGCGGCTTAAGTGAACTAAAGTCGCGCTTATTATTCGTAATTGGTGCACTTTTAGTATTCCGAGCCGGCTCTTTTGTGCCGATCCCTGGTATTGACGCAGCTGTACTTGCCGATTTGTTCGATCAGCAAAAAGGTACCATCGTTGAAATGTTTAACATGTTCTCCGGTGGTGCTCTTGAGCGTGCATCTATATTAGCATTGGGTATCATGCCGTACATTTCGGCATCGATCGTAGTCCAATTGTTAACTGTAGTTCATCCAGCGTTAGCGGAACTCAAGAAAGAGGGTGAAGCAGGCCGTCGTAAGATAAGCCAATATACACGCTACGGCACGCTTGTACTTGCAACATTCCAAGCTATTGGTATTGCAACGGGCTTACCAAACATGGTCGACAATCTGGTTGTTATCAACCAAACCATGTTTACGCTTATTGCTACCGTGAGTTTAGTAACTGGTACCATGTTCTTAATGTGGTTAGGTGAACAAATCACTGAGCGAGGAATCGGTAATGGTATTTCCATTCTGATTTTTGCAGGTATTGTTGCTGGATTGCCTTCTGCAATCGGTCAAACAATCGAGCAAGCGCGTCAAGGTGAATTGCATGTGCTTCTTCTGCTGTTGATTGCTGTATTGTCTTTTGCTGTTATCTACTTCGTAGTTTTCATGGAACGTGGTCAACGTCGTATCGTCGTTAACTATGCGAAACGTCAACAAGGTCGTAAGGTTTTTGCAGCACAAAGCTCTCACTTGCCTCTTAAAATTAATATGGCAGGTGTTATTCCAGCGATTTTCGCATCGAGCATTATTTTGTTCCCAGGAACATTAGCACAGTGGTTTGGTCAAAATGGTGAAAGCAGCGCGTTCGGTTGGTTAACTGACGTGTCATTAGCTCTTAGCCCAGGTCAGCCTCTGTATGTAATGCTTTATGCAGCAGCTATAATCTTCTTCTGTTTCTTCTATACAGCGTTGGTGTTTAACCCACGTGAAACAGCTGATAACTTGAAGAAGTCTGGTGCATTCGTACCCGGTATCCGCCCAGGTGAGCAGACAGCGAAATATATCGATAAAGTGATGACTAGACTAACCCTTGCGGGCGCTCTATACATTACTTTTATATGTCTGATTCCTGAATTCATGATGGTCGCGTGGAACGTTCGTTTCTACTTCGGCGGCACTTCACTACTAATCGTAGTGGTAGTTATCATGGATTTCATGGCACAGGTACAGACTCATCTGATGTCACAACAGTATGATTCTGTGTTAAAGAAAGCGAATCTGAAAGGTTACGGCCGTTAATTCGGTGGTAATAATTTCAGTTCCATTTACGGAGTTTAGCAATGAAAGTTCGTGCTTCCGTTAAAAAAATCTGCCGTAACTGTAAAGTTATCAAGCGTAACGGTGTCGTTCGCGTGATTTGCAGTGAGCCAAAGCATAAGCAACGCCAAGGCTAATCAGCAGAAATTTTTACTTGAAATACAAGGTAGAGTCGAGTATATTCCTCGGCCTACCTTTTGCGTGCAAAAGAAGTAGTATGCCGCAGCGTATCCATAACGGGCTTTGCTGCGGATAATTCTTTTATGAACCCCTTAGGAGTGAATAATGGCCCGTATAGCCGGCATTAACATTCCTGATCACAAGCATTCTGTAATTGCACTTACTGCAATCTACGGTATCGGTAAAACTCGCTCTCAAGCTATTCTAGCTGAAGTGGGTATTGCTGAAGATGCTAAGATCAGTGAACTAACTGAAGAGCAGATCGATCAACTGCGTGATGGTGTAGCTAAGTACACTGTAGAAGGTGATCTACGTCGTGAAGTATCGATGAACATCAAGCGTCTTATGGACCTTGGCTGTTACCGCGGTCTTCGTCATCGTCGCAGTCTACCACTACGTGGACAGCGTACTAAAACCAACGCTCGCACCCGTAAGGGTCCGCGCAAGCCGATCAAGAAATAGTCGGATAAGGTAGAGTACAATGGCAAAACAACCAACTCGCGCGCGTAAGCGCGTACGCAAGCAAGTAGCTGATGGCGTAGCGCACATTCATGCTTCTTTCAACAACACAATCGTAACTATCACTGACCGTCAAGGCAACGCTCTTGCATGGGCTACAGCAGGTGGTTCAGGTTTCCGTGGTTCTCGTAAATCTACTCCGTTCGCAGCACAAGTTGCAGCTGAGCGTTGTGGTGAAATGGCTAAAGAATATGGCCTAAAGAACTTGGAAGTTATGGTTAAGGGTCCAGGTCCAGGTCGTGAATCTACTGTTCGCGCACTGAACGCTGCTGGTTTCCGTATCACTAACATTGTTGATGCGACACCAATCCCTCATAACGGTTGTCGTCCACCTAAGAAACGTCGCGTTTAAGTTTCGTTTCTAGGAATATTGGAGAAAGATCATGGCAAGATATTTGGGTCCTAAGCTAAAGCTTAGCCGTCGCGAAGGTACTGACTTATTCCTTAAGTCTGGTGTCCGTGCGATCGATACCAAGTGTAAAATTGATAACGCACCAGGTGTACACGGCGCTCGTCGCGGTCGTCTATCTGAGTATGGCGTTCAGCTTCGTGAGAAGCAAAAAGTTCGTCGTATCTACGGCGTTCTAGAAAAACAATTCCGCAACTACTACAAAGAAGCTGCACGTCTAAAAGGCAACACGGGTGCAAACCTGCTTCAGCTTCTTGAAGGTCGTCTTGATAACGTAGTTTACCGTATGGGCTTTGGTGCAACTCGCGCTGAATCTCGTCAACTAGTTAGCCACAAGTCTATCCTAGTTAACGGTAAAGTTGTAAACGTTCCTTCTTTCAAAGTAGCGGCAAACGACGTTGTTTCTATCCGCGAGAAAGCTAAACAGCAATCTCGTATTAAAGCGGCTCTAGAAGTTGCTGAACAACGTGAAAAGCCAACTTGGATTGAAGTAGATGCTGGCAAAATGGAAGGTACATTCAAGCGTATGCCTGAGCGTTCTGACCTATCAGCTGACATCAATGAACACTTGATCGTCGAACTTTACTCTAAGTAAGGTTAAAAAAAGAGAGGACACAATGCAGGGTTCTGTAACAGAATTTCTTAAGCCGCGTCTTGTTGACATTGAACAGATCAATACGACACACGCGAAAGTAACTCTTGAGCCATTAGAGCGCGGTTTCGGCCACACTCTAGGTAATGCTCTTCGCCGCATTCTTCTATCTTCTATGCCGGGTTGTGCCGTAACAGAAGTTGAAATCGAAGGTGTGCTACACGAATACAGCACTAAAGAAGGCGTTCAGGAAGATATCCTGGAAATCCTTCTAAACCTTAAAGGTTTGGCTGTGCGCGTTGCTGAAGGCAAAGATGAAGTGTTTATTACACTGAACAAATCAGGCTCAGGCCCTGTTGTTGCAGGTGACATCACCCACGATGGTGATGTAGAGATCGCTAACCCTGAGCACGTAATTTGTCACCTAACGGATGACAACGCTGAGATCGCTATGCGCATCAAAGTTGAACGTGGTCGTGGTTACGTTCCAGCTTCAGCTCGTATCCATACTGAAGAAGATGAGCGTCCAATCGGTCGTCTACTTGTTGACGCTACTTACAGCCCGGTTGATAAAATCGCTTACGCTGTAGAAGCGGCACGTGTAGAACAACGTACTGACTTAGACAAGCTTGTTATCGATATGGAAACGAACGGTACTCTAGAACCTGAGGAAGCAATCCGTCGTGCAGCTACTATTCTAGCTGAACAACTGGATGCGTTCGTAGATCTTCGTGATGTACGTGTACCTGAGGAGAAGGAAGAGAAGCCAGAATTCGATCCTATCCTACTACGTCCTGTAGACGATCTTGAACTAACAGTTCGCTCTGCTAACTGTTTGAAAGCAGAAGCGATTCACTACATCGGTGATCTTGTACAGCGCACTGAGGTTGAGCTACTTAAAACGCCAAACCTTGGTAAGAAATCTCTTACAGAGATTAAAGATGTGCTTGCTTCACGTGGTCTTTCTCTAGGCATGCGTCTAGAAAACTGGCCACCAGCGTCAATCGCTGAAGATTAATCGAAAAGTTAGAAGGATTAGGTCATGCGCCATCGTAAAAGTGGTCGTCAACTCAACCGCAACAGCAGTCATCGTAAAGCGATGTTCAGCAACATGGCTAGCTCTCTTGTTCGTCACGAAGTTATCAAAACTACCGTGCCTAAAGCAAAAGAACTACGTCGCGTAATTGAGCCGTTGATTACCCTAGCTAAGACAGACAGTGTTGCTAACCGTCGTCTTGCATTCGCTCGCACTCGTGATAACGAAGTGGTAGCAAAACTATTTAATGAACTAGGCCCGCGTTTCGCGGCTCGCCAAGGTGGTTACACTCGCATTCTTAAATGTGGTTTCCGTACTGGTGATAAAGCTCCAATGGCTTACATTGAGCTTGTAGACCGCCCAGCTGCTGAAGAAGCTGCTGAGTAATCTATCTAGATTCTTAATACAAAAAGCCGAGCATTAGCTCGGCTTTTTTGTATCTGGACTATGTGTTTTTAAAGGTTGAATCTTGCACCACGATGTTTGGCATTTATTCTTGCCTTCTCTGCTTCACTATTCAAAATATCTCGCATCTCGCATCTCGCATCTCGCATCTCGCATCTCGCATCTCGCATCTCGCATCTCGCATCTCGCATCTCGCATCTCGCATCCCATTTCTTCCACCCACAAAAAAGAGCACCGAAGTGCCCTTATCATTTTCTAAACTAACCACTCACTATTATTGCCAAATAGCAGCCAAAGAATCCATCAAGCCACTCGTTGCGCCTTGAGATTGCAGTGTTTGCAGAATGATTGGTGCAAACGTTGATACCATCGATGGATCCATACCTAAACTAGAAAAGGCACTTTCAACTGCACCTTGTGAGTTTAGTAGTGATGATAGACCCGTTGACTCCAGGCTAGACATACCTGGGATAAGTGACGCAAGCTCTTTGTTATCTGTAGTATCTAATGAGTTCTGTGCCAGTGCTAACATAGAACCGATACCACCAATCGCTTGATCGCTAGTGACAGACGCTTGGTCGGCAACAGTTTCAGCAAGCGGTGTTGTTTCATTTTGTTGAGACCACATGTTTACAGCTGCCATCAATGCAGTTTGTGATAGTTGAGAGTAGTTGGTATCAGAACCAGAACTGGTTTGTTCAGAGTCGCTAGTGCTAGCGCAAGAGACAACAGCAAGGCTGCTTAAAACTGTGATGAGTACTTTCTTCATTATTCGTCCTTAAGTAATAAAGTAATTTACTCTTTCACTATAAACGAAAAACGGCGATGTAGTGACATCGCCGTTGGATTATTTCAATTTTATTTGCCTATAGTATTTTGTTTTACTAGAGGTTTTTATAAAAATTAAAGAATAGCTAGAAGTTCAACTTCAAATACTAGAGCAGCAAATGGTGGGATTGCAGCACCTGCGCCACGCTCACCGTATGCTAGATCTTGAGGGATGTATAGCTTCCACTTAGAGCCAACAGGCATCATTTGTAGAGCTTGTACCCAACCTTGAATTACGCCAGTTACTGGGAATTCAGCTGGTTGACCGCGAGATACAGAGCTGTCGAAAACAGTACCGTCAGTTAGTTCGCCGTGGTAGTGAACACGTACTTGCTTGTCTGCTGTTGGGATTTCGCCAGTGCCTTCAGTTAGTACTTCGTATTGAAGACCAGACTCAAGAACGGTTACTTCTGAACGAAGAGCGTTGTCAGCTAGGAAAGCTTCGCCGTCAGCAGCTGCAGCTTTAGCTAGTTCTTGACGTGCAGCTTCACCGCGAGTGTGTAGCTCTTGTAGTGCGTTGTTGATTTCGTCAACTTCAATAGCTGGCATGTCACCAACTAGAGCTGTAGCGATACCAGCAGCGATTGCGTCAACGTTTAGGCCTTCAAGACCAGAGCCAGCAAGTTGTTGGCCCATTTGTAGACCGATACCGTAGCTAGCTTTTTGCTCTACAGTTTCAAATTTTACTTCAGACATGAAAAGTCACTCTTTTTGTCAGTACGAAAAAGGTAAGAATACCAGTATTAGCAGCGTGAAGAAACGGCTAGTCTCTGATCACTTGCGCTTTACCGCGTCCAAATCACAGCCATGTCAATTTTCTTGCATTGAGCCCTGTTGTGACGGAAAGATCTATACTGTTGGTACTTTGGTTTTTATACTGTAGTTATTCAATGTATAGGACGCAGTGGTATGAATCGTCGTCAAAAGAAAAAGCAGAAAGTTGACCACTTAGCAGAACTCAAGGATCGACTGAATCAGGTCAAAGAGAAATTGAGCTCGATCGATATTAAAGGAATGAAAACCTCAGCAGTGCAAACTTGGGGCTCATTACCAAAATTACACCAAAGATTATTAATGGTGATTTCGCCGATCGTTCTTATCCTACTTGTTGTGCCGTTGCCTGAACCTAAAGTAGAGGCAACTCCGGTTACATCTCGCGTTGCGCTAGAGATAAATACCGTTGGGCTGAGCGAACAGCAAAACACCAAGAGCAGCTCATCAGAGCCGAGTAACAATAATTGGCAGGAATACCTAGTTAAGCAAGGTGATACCTTGGCTCAGGTTTTTCGAAACAACGATCTACCACTGTCTGATTTAAATGCGCTAGTGCGTATTGAAGGCGCAGACAAGCCACTCAGCCAGATCCGCAAAGGTCAGTTAGTTCGATTCAAATTAGCTGAAACCGGACAACTTGATATCCTACAGTTAGAGAAGGGCGACACATCAGTTATGTTCTTCCGTTTATCTGATGGTGGCTTTGGCCGCAGCAAATAGATATCTTGCGTGAGTTACGAACTCAACAGTACGAACGAGACAAAGCATTAGCTCTTTTTTTTGGTCGCTTGAAAGGCGCGAGCGGTAAGATGATCAACATAATACCAATGAAGGTTAGCGTATCAGGGATCTCATCGAACCATATGGCGCCAATTAACGCGACAAACACCAAGCCTGAATATTCAGCGAGAGCAATTTGGCTTGAATGCGCTTTTTGGTAGGCAGCGACGGCAAGCCCGTTGTAACTCAGTATGAGCGTCGCACTCAATGCTATGTATCCAAGATGTTCTAAAGACACCGGTTGCCAATACAATAAGCATAGTATTAACGAGGCTGGGATAGAGAAGAGGGTTGTCCACCACAACGTGGTCACCACAGATTGTTCACTAGGGAGCTTTCGTACCAATACATTGAACAGGGCAAGCGTTAGTGCAGTCCCCAATGCAAACAGTGCTGCCCAGTGAAATTGCGATGGCCGTAAAACGATTAGCGCGCCAACAAAGCCGACAGTGGTGGCGATGACTTTGCCAAGCGCAGGCTGCTCTTTGAGTAGAAGTACTGACAGAGGCAGCATCAACAATGGGGCTACGTAAAATACCGCGTTAGCTGTCGCTAAGGACATATGGGTGATCGCAACCACCATACACCCACTGCCGATTAGGATTAGCTGTCCGCGGATCAAGGTGACTTTAGCTTGCTGTAAGCGGCGTTGTGCTTTGCTTTGGCTCAGCCACAGAGGGGTAATGAGCATTAGGGATATCAACTGACGAAAAAAAATATACTGAAGAGGCGGTACTTCACCATTCAATAATTTTACCGCTACGTCAGAGAGCGAGGCAAACAGGTTGCCCGCAATCAACAATAGGATACCGACAGTGATATTCGACATTACTTCTCTAATCTCATGTCTACGTGCGGAATATCATCTTCCAAGTACATTTCAGAGATCGTCTTGAATCCATGGCTTGCGTAGAAGCTTTCTAGGTGTTCTTGTGCACCAATATCGATGGTCGTGTTCGGCCATAATGCCTCACAGCGAGTTAATGCTTCTACCAGTAATTTATGCCCTAAACCGTTGCCTCTTGCTGATTGCTTGGTGGCAACTCGGCCAATACTGGCATTGTCATAAGTCGTGCCAGGTGGTAATAAACGAGCACAAGCGATGAGTTCTCCGTCCGCATAGCCCATTAGGTGCTGAACACCTTCAAGGTTATCTTTGCCATCGAGCTCTGGATAAGGGCAGGTTTGCTCAACCACAAATACATCGACTCGTAGTTGCAGCAGTTGATAGAGCTGTTGTGTTGAAAGTTTAGAAAAGGGAATAGAGTGCCAAGTGATCATGTTTACATCCAGAGATTATCGATGCTTTGAATGTACTATGCACACTGACCGTTGGCATTAACTATTGTTAATTCGACCTTTAATTCTACTCAAGCTTATCGCGGTTATTCCTAAGTAGGCAGCGATTTGATTGTCGTTGAGGCGTTGTTCTAGGTCTGGGTAGTGCTCGCAGAAAAGCTGATAACGTTGCTCTGGGGTATAGAGCAACATGAAACGCTCTTTGTTTTCCTTGTGCATCAGCTGGGTTTCTAACAACTTTAAATACAAAGGATTATTAGAGGCACGCCACTCGATCACGGCCTTCATTGGCAGTTCTAATAGCGTGATAGGTGTGAGGGTTTCAAGTAGGTAAGGGGACGCTTGGTTTTTTATTAGGCTTTCAAAGCCGATGATCCAGTCTTGCTCCCAGTAGAACTCTTTGCTGTATTGCTTGCCCTCATCAGTGAGGTAACAAGCGTGGCATAAGCCTTCAAGCACGAAGTAAATTGAGCCCGCCATCTCTCCTTGGTTAATAAGGATGTGTCTGGTTGGTAGCTCAAGAGGCTTGGCGACAGCGACGAGCGATTCAATCTGACTTTCTGAGAAGTCGAAGCTTTGCAGTTGTTCGATAAAAGAGGTGTGCATGAAAATAACCTAACCCAAATAAGTGCTGAAATCATCGCACTTATTTGAGTGTAGGTACAGAGGGGGCGAAATCAGCGTCGAGCGTGTTGCTCTAGGTAGTCTTGAGCAAGCTCTCGACCCATGTACTTACCTAAGGTTTTCAATGGTACCTTCTTAAGGTTCACCACAATCAAACCATCTAGCGCATCATTAAACGATGGGTCGACGTTAAAACACACCAGCTTGCCATTCATTCCAAGGTATTGGCGCAATAATACTGGTAGGCCTTTTCCTTGCTCCATGCGTGCTAACACTTTAGAGAGCAGAGGCACACTCGCCAGTGACGATAATAGATGATTCTGCCAGAACACATGACTACTGGTATTGAGCGGTGAAGAAGGGGAAACCAGACTTGCCTTTTCCTCATCATAGTGGTGAATCGATAAGGTAGTCGCGATCAACAAGCGCGCATTGTGGCTGTAATCATTGCTGATACTGACCGGGCCAAATAGATGAGTGTATTGAGGATGTCGAGACACAAAGGTCGCAATGCCCTTCCATAGCAGTAACAGTGAATTAAGGCTCTTTTGGTAAGGTTTACTCACTACAGAGCGACCAAGCTCAATGCTGTTGTCTAACGTATCGATGAACTCCTGGTTATAGTTAAACAGACTTCGAGAATAGAGTTGGTCCAACCCGTGCTCTGCGATTAACTTGTCGACCATACCGAGTCGATAAGCACCGACCAATTCTGCCTTAGCTTTGTTCCACACAAACAATTGATGGTAGTAAAGGTCATACTCATCCAAGTCACAGGCAAGCCCACTGCCTTCTCCAACTTCACGGAAACTCTCTTCTCTGACTCGACCAATCTCACGCATTAAGTTGGGAATAGATTGGCTTGGCGTGCAGTAGACCTCGAAGTCACCTTGCTCGAGCAGTTTCATCTCTTCAGGGAGTGAGCTTATCTCTATTGCCAATATTTCGGGTGATATTGGCGCTATCACTTGGGTATCGAAAGAGGGTGCGTGGATTGGCGTGTTCGGACTATCTGGCTGACTCATTAGGTAGGTATTAAGTCGTAGGTAGTTGACGATATCCATCTCTTTTTCAAACGATTTAATCTCTGAATACGGAATCGATGAGCCAATTGAGATAGAGATAGTTGTCGCTTGTTTATTAAGAAGTTCACGCCCGAGTAGAGCGGTTCTCAACAGTGGATGTACACGACCCGCTTGATAGAAAAGCTCACTGTTTTTGCCATTGATAAAGATAGGAACCGTAGTGGCTTGATGACGTTTAACGAATTTCGCGACTGATTTGCTCCATTCGATATCCGTGAGTGTTTTAGCCCCTTTGCGGTAACTTGATACTTCCCCGGCAGGGAACACGATCAACAGCCCGCCATCAGCTAGATGACGATTGGCATCACGAATGGCTTTGGCATTGGTACGTTTCGATTCTTTACTATTAAAGACATCAACACCAATGAAAAGATCATCCAGTTCAGGCAGTCGCTTGAGTAATTCATTTGCTAATACCTTCACATCCTTTCTTACCGATCCTACGAGGTCAGCAAGGATCACACCTTCAATAGCGCCAAGTGGGTGGTTCGCCACAATCACGACGGGCCCTTCTTCCGGGATGTTTTCCGTGCTTCCCGATGCAACCGAGTAGTCGATATTGAGCGCCGATAGGGTGTAATTCATGAATTCAAAGCTAGATAACTCGTTTTTTCGATCTTGGTAGAGTCGGTCTAGCTTAGATAGCCCAGTTGCCCACTCGACAACAGACTCACCTAAACCAAAAGGCGTGTAACGTGGTAAACGAAAAGGACTATCAATCATAATGAAGCTACCTTATTGACTAAAGTTGTTTAGGAAACCGTCTTGATTCTTGAAATCTTTCACACTTAAAAATGCACCGCATAACCAGACTAGGCATGCCATACCAAACAATAATCCGCCGTCGTAACCGACAATGTCACCCGCGGCATTGAACTCTGGCATTTGAATACCGAGTGGCGTAAACAGGTGGAAGAAAATTGCGCCAGTCATGATCCCCATACTCATAATGGCGCCGAGGCCATGCCAACGAGTGAACAACAAAATGGCCGCAATCAATTCAGCGAATCCAATCAAGTAGCCGCCAAACGAGCCAAACCAGCTTAAGCCTGACCATGTCGCTAGCGTGCCAAAGATATGCTCTGTCTCGTATGAGCCGGTGAACTTAAAGAACTGTGACTGAATAAACACAAAAGCGATAAATGCTGCCGGGAGATGTTTAGCTGGAGTGAATGTCATGGTTATTCCCTTACTTAATCAGCTGCGGCCAAGCTTTATCGGCTTGTTGAATATGCTGTGCACGGTCTTTCTCCCAGGTCTCCTGAATCTCTTGGTCGTAGTTCAGGTAAAGTTTGTCATCCACTATGGTCCAATACTGTGGATCGCCTGGAGCAAAATCGTTTTTGGCAGAAACGGCCCATGCGCAATAACCACCATATTGAGGGGCATATTTTTCAGGATTATTAACAAATAAAGTCAGATTCTTTTCAGAAGAGAAATACCAATCCGCGCCTTTGTATTCAGTGCTGAATTGTTTACTGCCTTCAACAGGCTGACCTGAGGTGAAGTAAGCTACGGTATCGTAGCCATCGAGTGCTTTGCTGCTAAAGAAGCCGGTATAGATTTCATCGGCGGCAATTACGTAAGGACTAACAAGTAGCATGACCATGGTGATTAGTTTTCTCATGATGGACTCCATCTATAGATTGATTGCTGGTGATAAATCGAAGGTAAAGCGCTGCTGATTTATCTGGCACGGTTTGATTGGTTCGCAAGGTGAGCCGGATGCATAAAACATCGAGGCTTGACCGTGCAAATTACGTAAATGGGTAAAGCTGACTGTGTGTGCGTCTTCACGATGCATGCAGGTTGCTAAATGGGGCTGTTCACTGTGATGGTGAGAGTGAAACTTGAGTAAATTCTGTTGGTTCTTACCTGTTGCGATGAGTTGATCGTATTGGGCTTGTCGGTAGGCTTGTACTCGTTCTAAATCAACACCGGATGAGAACAGTGGTGAGTCGGTTTCCACTATTTTCTGTTGAATACCATCCCACATGTAGGCAATTACCACACCGTTGCGCTGCGTTAAATTCGGAGCAAAAGCCAGTAAGGTAAATGGGGCAAACGAGTTTAGGTTGAGCCTATGAAAAGCCTCGGAAAGCTGACTGAGATTACGACTCGAGGATAGGTTTTTCAGTAATAAACCACGGCTGACTAAAGGGCCGACTGGAACCATGCCTTGATAGTTGTTGAGCAGGCATAGTGAAAGCCCGTACTGGTTAATGCTGATCCAGCTACCACCGCCTGTTGGGTCGAGTGGCATGATGATATCGACACCGTTAACTTGATACTGTTTAGGTGGCATGGCTAATGCTCGTGTCTTTTGTTCATCACGATTAAAAAAGACCTGATAGCCATTTTCTTCAAGTAACCAAGATACTGAACACATGATTATTGCTCCCTCAGATAGCTGCTAGTGGTTGGGGCATAACCAAAGGTGTTACAGGTTTCAATGTCTAGGAAGGTGGTGATCACCTTGATCATCGCGTAATGATGATTGGCATGCAGCGCCGCAAAAGTCACTTCTCTTTCTAGCGTAGAAGGTAGGCTGGCAAACACCTGAGCATCCATCGAAACCTCGGTTTGGATCATGATAGGCGCTTCGAGATCGTTGCGGTCTAACCGTTCAAGCCAGTTGATCACATAGTGGATCTCTTTTACTGCGATTGAGCGATCGTATTCGACAGGGTGAGCACGACGACGAGTGTTGTAATCAACGGTCGCATTCTCTTTTAAAATCAGCGCATGAAAAAGATCCAGCGTATGGCGAGTATGCTCACCAATAGAGCTAGTGACATGTGGCTTAGCACTCGTTAGATAATCGCTATCAGAAATCGCTGTCAGAAACTCTAGGCCTTGATTCAGTATCTCTACCGCTCCCTTGATACTCGGAGATACAGCGGCAAAGGCGCTCGGCTGGGCTATCGGGTTCATGCATGTTCCTCGTATAAAGTTAGTCGGTGGTCGGATATTGTTGAACAAGGCGTCGCTCTTCTTGCCACGCGTTAAATAGGCTCTTAAAAGATGGAGGCTGGTGGCCTCGCTGTTTCTGTTGAGCGCCGATGTCAAAAAGAATGCGGTATTGTCGAAGTAGAGTAGAAAATATCTCTCGCAGTGGGGTGTTGCGATCCCATATGTGTCCAGCCTCGCTGCTTGCACCATTGACTTCAAGGATAGTGAAATCCTCACCTCTCATTAGGCTGCGCATGTCCTTAAACTTGACGTCGAGTCGACCAAAGTGGAAGCCATCGAAGTCGTCAAATATTTCATCTAAACGTTCGGTTAGAGCCTGAGTGATGTATTGATTACCATCTCGGAAGATACAGCCACGGCTATGGTTACCTGCAAACGCAAGCTGGAACTCTTCGCCCTCTGCGAGTACTTGATCCAACTTATTTTCATGTCTTGGTAGATACAGGTGACTGAGCTGCCCAGCTCGCGGGTTATCTGCTATTAATTGCTTGAGTGTCGAAGTGCCATCGCCAGTCACCATTGGCGAATATTTGAGAGTGATCGAAATGATCTCGCCTTGTTTGCTATTCGGGTAACGAATATAAAAAACACCAGCCTCAGCTTGATAAGGCGCTTTTTCTTGCAGCAAAAAGCGAGCATGATTTGGGAAGGATTCAATATATTGCTCAAGTTGATCTTGGTTATTGATCAGCTTGACGCCCACACCTCGGCAACCAAGATCCGGTTTCGCCACAATAGGGAAATCAAGATCCGATTGGATGAGTGCACTGCGCGCATCTTCTGCTTGTTTCTTACTGCTGAGATCGGTTTTGGTGAGGGTGATAAACGGCGAGATCCAGTGCTGGCTTGACGATCCGGCAAGGCTCAGTATCTCGTGTTTTGACTCACCGACCATGCCACTGAGTTTGATGCTCGGATTAGCGATCAGCGGCAGCGCCCAATCAAAATGCCGTAACCCTTGCATCAGGCTTTGAATGACCACTGGCGTGTAGAAGAACCACGTCGGAAGAAACTCATAAGGAGAGACACTGCGCACGGTATCTTTTTCAAGCAGGGGCATACCTGCATTAATTTGATGTGCTGGAATGATGTGAATATCTTGCGGTGAACTCATGATAGTCCTCTAGAGTAGGTTTTATTCATTAATCGATTACCGACAAACAACAAAGCGATGGCACACGGGGTGACGATCCATTGATATTCAGAGGCTTGCAGCCACGCTGATGTCCCTAAATAGTAGATGGCAGAGAAGACAATGCCAGTCCATAACGCGGTAGCACTGATTACAGCCAGTAAGAAAGTCGGAAGCGGGATAGCGAAAAAACCACTTAAGGTAAAACCAACCGTGCGTAGCCCAGGAATAAAGCGGATAACGAAAAGGCTGCTGAATGCGTTTTGACGTAATTTGGTGCGAAGTGCACGAAAGTATCGATTGGTGAGTGCCTTATAACGAACGCCTCTAAAATAACGCCCTGATTTACCAAGGTAATAAAGACCAAGATCACCAGTGGCAATGCCAATGAAAATTGCAAGTAACGCATATTGAGGAAGAATGATCCCTTGCGTGGCTAAACCAGCGGCCGTCACGATTGCCAGATCTTCAAGCAGGTAAGAAAGCGCGATAATGCCAAGCATAAGCCATAGCAGCGACTCCTCCCCTGAATTTAACCATGCTTGAATGCTCTCGACGGTGCCCATCAAATGTCCTTATCTATCCTATAGGTGAATGGCTTATCGACCATTCATTGAGTGTAGTAAATTAAATAGACAGGAGGAGCTCAGAAAAACTTACAGCGAATTGCTGCTTTTTTACGTTGATTGGATTCAATAGGTGATTTGAGGTGTGCGATATTAGGCGAAGAATGAGCAGGAGTTTAAGCTTCGCAAGTTAAGGCTTTACACTGAGAATTTAGATAAGAAAAGAAAAAGGCTGAGTCGTTAAACTCAGCCTTTTAGAAGGTTAACTATTGATTACTAGAGTAATCTATTTAGTTAGATCAATTTGGTAAACGCCGAAACCAACATCGTCAGTGGCAACACGTTTCATTGGGTATTGACCCTTCTCTTTGATGAACTGTGCCGCTTTCTCACTTGGCGACGTTTCAAAGCGGATATCTAGCTTTTTATCCGTTTTGATTGGTGCGAATGACCAGTTGTTATCAGCTGTTGGGCTCACTTGGCCTTGCTCTTTGCTTACGCGAGAGATGTAGTTCGCCAGTACAGTACGGTTCTCATCTGGTGCATCAAATGCGATGAAGTCTTCACCTGTGCCTGGGAATTTAGCGCTGTAAGCTCGGTAGTTGTTGGTTGCGATCAGGAAGTCTTGCTTCATGTCGATTGGCTTACCTTGGTAAGTTAGGCCAACAATACGCTGAGAATCAGGGTTAACCACTTTACAGTTTGCATCGTATTTCGCAGGCTGAGTTACGTCGATTTGGTAATCCACACCGTCGATAACATCGAAGTTGTAAGTACGGAAGTTATCCCACTCAATCAGCTGTTGTGGTGCTGTTGAGTTCACATCGATTTGGTTGAATTGGCCAGCAGAACACTCAAGCCACTCTTTTACTTCGTGACCCGTTACCTTCATCGCAACTAGCGTGTTCGGGTAAAGGTACAAGTCAGCCGCGTTACGGAATGTTAGTTGACCAGATTCCACTTCAGTGAAGTTTGCTGGGTCATTCTTACGACCGCCTGCTTTGAATGGTGCCGCTGCAGAAAGTACTGGTGTACCGTCTAGATCAGGGTCGCCTTGGATGAATTGCTCAACGTAATCTTTTTGTGCAAGGTTAACGATCTGTACGGTTGGATCGTCTTGTACTAGAGACAGGAAGCTGTACATCACGTCATCTGCTTTACCAATTGGTTGGTTTACAAAATCACGAGTACCTTGGTGGTCTTTTTCTAGTGCAGTTACGATGCCTTCATCTGCTGCAGCCAGTGATTTCTTCTCGATCTTGTCGTAGATAGGGCGAGCTTCAGATTGGCCTTTTACGACTTCCCACTTACCGTCTTTTTGCGCCAGTGTTAGGTCCATAACACCTACGTGGCTACCCCAACGACCTGGCATTACTGCCGCAACACCGTTCATGGTGCCGTTTTCGTTGTCAACGCCTTGGATGTTGTCGAAGCCTTTACCTGGGAATACGGCGTGAGAGTGACCGAATGCAATCGCATCAATACCTTCTACTTCAGATAGGTAAAGCGTCGAGTTCTCTTCGCCTGCTTTGTATGGGTCTTGAGATACGCCAGAGTGAGGGATCGCAACGATAACGTCTGCACCTTCAGCCTTCATTTGAGGTACTAGCTCGTTCGCTGTCTCAACGATGTCGCGAGCGATCACTTTACCTTCAAGGTTCTTTTTATCCCACGTCATGATTTGTGGTGGAACAAAGCCGATGTAACCCACTTTGATCTCGTGCTCTACGCCAGCTGTATCTGCGAACGTGTGTGTCTTGATGATGTAAGGCGTGAAGTAGTGCTCTTTTGTTTCAGCATCGTAAACGTTAGCACTGATGTATGGGAAATCAGCGTCGTTGATAGATTCTTCTAGGAACTCTAGGCCGTAGTTGAACTCGTGGTTGCCGATGTTCGCTGCATCATAGCTTAGCTGGTTCATTGCTTTGTAAGCAGGGTGAACTTCACCGGCAACGATGCCTTTGTCTGCCATGTAGTCACCCATTGGGCTACCTTGCAGTAGGTCACCGTTATCAACTAATACGCTGTTTGTTACTTCGTTTTGAGCTTCTTTTACTAGAGTTGCAGTACGTGCTAAGCCAATTTTTTGTGATGGCTTGTCTTTGTAGTAGTCGTAATCCATTAGGTTAGTATGGATGTCAGTTGTCTCTACGACACGTAGTTTAATCACTTCATCGGTATCTGGTGTTGTTGTGCAGCCTGCGAGTGTCAGACCAAGACCTGCAAGTACAGCCAATGATAAAGGTTTCATTGCAACTTTCATTTTGTAGCTCCAAAGTGGATAGAAGAAAATTCGTTGCGTAATGTAACAAAATGGAATGAAACAATGATTACAACGAATGTTAATTCGTGACTTAGATCGATTACTTTATGGTGTTCTGCAAGATGCCTCCCAAAGCTGCTCAATCCATGCACAAATGATATCGATAAGATTAGTCCATTCATTTCACCTGGTTATCTATTTATTACACGCCTTATCAGCTTTTCGAATAAAAAATGAAATTTTAGAATTTCCAGTAATATGAGCGGCTCGTCATAATGCCTATATCAAGGACGTATCAGGCAGATGAATAGCAAGGACAGCTCAACACGAAGCTTCTGTTTTCTTCTAGTGCCAATACTCCCATTCACTAAGTGGATGAGCTAAATCCCTTGCTTGGTGAGACCAAGTAATGAATTGCTCGCAACGCGAGCCTTAAAGGAAGCACTGAAATGGACCAAGAACGTTTAACCCACCTAAAACAGCTAGAAGCGGAAAGTATTCATATTATCCGTGAAGTGGCGGCTGAGTTTGATAACCCAGTAATGATGTACTCCATCGGTAAAGATTCTTCTGTGATGCTTCATTTAGCTCGCAAAGCGTTTTACCCAGGTAAGATTCCATTCCCGCTGTTACACGTTGATACGGATTGGAAATTCCGCGAGATGATTGAGTTCCGTGACCGCACAGCCAAAAAGTACGGTTTTGACCTTTTGGTACATAAGAACCCTGAAGGTCTAGCAATGGGGTGTAGCCCATTTGTGCACGGCTCTTCTAAGCATACCGACATCATGAAAACTCAGGGCCTTAAGCAGGCGTTAAACAAGTATGGGTTCGATGCTGCTTTTGGTGGTGCTCGTCGTGATGAAGAGAAATCTCGAGCGAAAGAGCGTGTTTACTCTTTCCGCGATAAGAACCACACGTGGGATCCAAAGAACCAGCGTCCAGAGCTTTGGCACACTTATAACGGTCAGGTTAACAAGGGCGAAAGCATCCGTGTATTCCCTCTATCAAACTGGACTGAGCTGGATATTTGGCAATACATCTATCTAGAGAGCATCGATATTGTTCCACTTTACCTTTCAGATAAACGCCCGGTGGTTGAGCGTGATGGCATGCTGATCATGGTTGATGATGACCGTATGGAGCTGCAAGAAGGTGAAGTGATTGAAGAGAAAAGCGTTCGTTTTCGTACTTTAGGCTGTTACCCACTAACCGGAGCGGTTGAATCTGAGGCGAATACGCTAACAGGCATTATTGAAGAGATGCTGGTGGCGACGTCCAGTGAGCGTCAAGGTAGAGCGATTGACCATGATCAGTCGGGCTCAATGGAGCTGAAAAAGCGCCAAGGTTATTTCTAAGAATCTAAGGAAAGAAAAATGAATAGTGCAGTAGAAGCCGAATTGGCTGAACTAGGGATTGAAGGTTATCTGAGTCAGCATCAGCATAAATCTATGCTTAGATTCTTAACTTGTGGCTCGGTAGACGACGGTAAAAGTACGTTAATCGGTCGCTTACTCCATGATACAAAGCAGATTTATGAAGATCAGCTAGCCGCGGTTCACTCGGATAGCCAACGAGTAGGTACCACAGGTGAGAAGCCTGATTTAGCACTGCTTGTTGATGGCCTGCAGGCTGAGCGTGAGCAAGGCATCACCATCGATGTGGCTTACCGCTACTTCTCGACGCAAAAGCGTAAATTCATTATTGCTGATACCCCAGGGCATGAGCAGTACACGCGCAACATGGCAACAGGCGCTTCAACGTGTGATCTGGCGGTGATCTTGATTGATGCTCGTAAGGGCGTTCTGGATCAAACGCGTCGTCATTCGTTTATTTCTAACTTGCTTGGTTTGAAGCATTTCATCGTTGCAGTCAACAAGATGGATCTCGTGGATTATTCACAAGATCGTTTTGAAGAGATTCGCGATGAATACCTAGAGTTTGCTGAAAACCTAGAAGGCGAAACCAACATTCAGATCTTGCCGGTTTCGGCGCTTGAAGGCATCAACGTTGCTGCACCAAGTAAAGAGTTAGCATGGTTTGAAGGCCCATCTCTATTGGAAGTGTTAGAGAACGTTGATATTGACCAAAAACGTTCTGCGGGTGAGTTCCGTTTCCCAGTGCAGTATGTGAATCGCCCGAACTTAGATTTCCGAGGTTTTGCAGGCACAGTAGCCTCTGGCCGTGTCAGCGTTGGTGATGAAATCAAGGCGCTGCCATCAGGCAAAACTTCTAAGGTTGCACGTATCGTAACCTTTGATGGTGATTTGGAATCTGCCCAGGCGGGCTTGGCGGTAACGCTGACCCTTGAAGATGAAATCGATATCAGTCGTGGTGATTTGATTGTGTTGGAAAACGCTCAGATTGAATCAACTAACCACGTATTGGCAGACATCGTGTGGATGACAGAGCAACCACTGCAACCGGGCAAAGCTTACGATATCAAGATCGCTGGTAAGAAGACTGTTGGTCAGGTTGAAACGGTTCGTCACCAATACGACATCAACAATCTCTCGACTCACGAAGTCGATGAGTTGCCACTGAATGGTATTGGCTTGTGTGAGTGGTCATTGAACGAGACTGTCGCACTGGATAAATACCGTGAAAGTGCCGATACCGGTGGCTTCATCGTGATCGACCGTCTAACTAACGTGACGGTTGGTGCGGGTTTGATTCGAGACCGTTTGGACTCTGTTGAACAGCAAGTCGGTAACTTCTCTGCATTTGAACTTGAGTTTAATGCATTGGTTCGCAAGCACTTCCCGCATTGGGATGCCAAAGATTTAAGCCAACTACTGAAGTCATAAACGACTGAGTAACAGCTTATTGAATCAGGCGGAAACTGATTGTTTCCGCCATAAAGGACGGGTATATGTGGCAACAAGGATTTGTATTAGCGATTTTGCTCGGCATCATTACTTGCCTGCTCGTTACCCGTATTAAGCCAAGCTTTATCTTTGCTGGCGCGGCGTTTATAGCTTTTATGGGCGGGATGATCGACCTTTCGAGCTTAGCCAATAACTTCACTAACTCTTCGTTACTGACGTTAATTCTTTTGATCCTCGCATCGAGTGCGTTGGAGAAAACTCGCTTGATCAGCTGGGTTAGCCGTAATATCTCTGAAGGTAGGCTAGGCACAGTGGTGGCAAAGTTGGGTATCTCTACAGCGCTGCTTTCTTCCTTTACCAATAACACGGCTGTAGTGGTCTCTTTGATCGGTGCGATCAAACGTAATCAGCAGCACGCGCCTTCTAAGTTACTTATTCCTTTGTCATACGCCGCTATTTTGGGGGGAACACTGACATTGATCGGCACCTCAACCAACTTGATCATCAATAGCTTTGTTGAAGATGCAGGATTGCCGAGCCTAAACTTTTTTACACCAACTTTGATCGGTTTAGCGGTCTTGGCTGGTGGCGTGTTGATCCTTATTCCTCTGAGTTACTTCTTACCTAGCTACGATGATGGAGCGCAAGATGATCTACCTTATTTCTTAGAAGCCAGAGTTGAGCCAGGCTCTCCGTTGGTTGGTCGTAGTGTTAGTGAAAACAACTTAAGAGCATTGCGAAAACTTTTCTTAGCGGAAGTGATTCGTGACGGTAAAACCACCGCCTCGATTGACCCTGATTTTGTATTGCAGGCTCGAGATCGCTTGCTGTTTTGTGGTGATGTCGAGAGCGTGGCAACACTGCAAGAAATCCAAGGGCTAACCCTATTTGGTCAGCACCACCTCAACGGACAGAGCTTTGTTGAAGTGGTGGTGAGCTCGTCGGCAAGCTTCTGTAATAAAACATTGAAAACCAGCCAGTTTAGAGACCGGTTTGATGCGGTGGTCGTGGCGATTCGTCGTGGCCATGAACGTCTTGAAGGTGGTTTGGGTAACATCACGCTGACGGCAGGTGATACCTTAATTCTGGTGCCTGGCAAACGTTTTGAAGAGCAGCGCCAGCAACACAACAAAGAGTTTGTGTTGATGAATGATTTGGATTCGAGTGCCAAGCTTGATGCAGATAAATCGGCACTCGTGCTACTCGGTTTCACCAGTGTGATTGGCTTAGCGCTGCTTGATATGGTGCCGATAATTAAAGGCTTAGCTGGGTTCTTATTGTTGCTGGTAGCATTTGGTATCGTGCAGCTGAGTGAGCTTCGCCGCCGCTTTCCTGTTGATATTGTTGTGATTGTTGGGTCTGCACTCTCTATTGCTCAACTGATGATTTCATCTGGCTTATCTGAACGTATGGGGCAGATGTTTATGGAGGCCTTTAATGGCTGGGGCGTATTTGGTGCCTTGGTCGCGACTTATCTGATGACTCTGATTCTGACTGAGTTAGTCACCAATAACGCCGCAGCGGCACTCTCTTTCCCGATCGGCTACAGCATGGCGGTAGGCTATGGCGTTGACCCAATGCCATTCATCATGGCGGTATTGTTTGGTGCGAGTGCCAGTTTCATTTCGCCATACGGCTACCAGACTAACTTACTTGTTTATAGCGTAGGTAATTATCACCTCACAGATTATCTGCGCATCGGTATCCCAATCTCGATTGTTTACTCGGGCTTGGTACTGACCCTAATTCCTTACTTTTTCCCATTTTAATGCTGTTTATTTAAAGGACTATTTATGACCGCAGTACTCAAACACAAAGATGAGAATGTTGTGTGGCATCAACACTCGATTGATAAAGGATTCCGCGCGGATCTGAAATCACAAAAGCCTGCTGTGCTTTGGTTTACTGGATTATCTGGTTCTGGTAAATCGACAGTAGCTGGAGCACTTGAGAATCGCTTAGCGCAACTTGGTTACCATACCTATTTACTGGACGGTGATAATGTTCGTCATGGTTTGTGTAGTGACCTTGGCTTTTCTGAGCAAGACCGTCGAGAGAATATTCGTCGTATCGGTGAGTTAGCTAAATTGATGGCTGATGCTGGTTTGATTGTACTGTCTGCGTTTATTTCTCCTCACCAAGCTGAAAGGCAGCTGGTACGCGACTTATTGCCTGAAGGGGAGTTTCTTGAAGTGTTTGTGAATACACCATTAGAGGTGTGCGAACAGCGTGACCCTAAAGGCTTATATAAGAAAGCACGTGCGGGAGAAATTCCTAATTTCACGGGGATTAGTTCGACTTACGAAGCGCCACAGAATCCTGAGATTGATCTACCTGCAGGAGAGAAGACGATCGATGAATTGGTAGAGTTGTGCATTGATGCGTTAGAGAAGCGTAACATTTTAGCCAATTGAGACCGCTGGTATGACTAAGGCTGCCCATCAGCATATCTGCTTGTTCGCCAAAAGCAGTGCAGCCTTACTCTACCGAGACAAGAAACCTATCCTCTAGATTCTCTTTTTTCTTCTCAATATTTTTCAGTTTTTACACCGTCTATTATCTAGACGGTGTAGTTCACACTGCTTTTCACTTCTGTCTGCACCGTGAATTTTTGGCTCAATAGCGCAATTAATTGGTCGTAATAAGGCATGTTGGGTTTATTGCCAAGCAAGGTACACAGTTCGTTGCCAGTAGGGCTGAATCGGTAGTACACCAACTTCACGCCTTTTGATAGCGGCGCCAGTGACATGCTCTTACCTTGATACGTCAGATGCAATGCAGGGTCGAAGTCGATCTCTCCAGACTCTAGCTCCGTGCCTAGAATAATGCCAAGTTCAATCAAGTGGAGAAGACTAGAGTAGGGCAGGTTATGCCCACCAAGGTTAATGGTGTTGGTGGTGTCTCTTTTACCAAAACTGAACAGCCCTGCGTGAGACTTAAAACCAAGTAGCAGTTTTTTACTGTTGTCACTACCAAAGCTACAACCCAGTGAAGCAGCTCTTTGCAAGGTCAGTGCTTCCTTTGGTGTCATATCTTTTAGGATTTGTAGCGCCTTCATCGACGTAGAGCCTGGGTTGGTGACTTCTCGTTTCAGCACCTGAGCCCACAGCCTTTGCATTGATGTGTTGTGGATCTCTTGTGCCATATCGAAAAAGCGGTACAGCCAGTCCTGATCTGGATCTCCAGCCGCTTCATCTTTACATGAAGAGTGGGCCAGTTTCAGGATCTGCTCTAGGTTCTTCTGGCGCAGCTCCTTACGTTTCTTCTCTCGCAATAACGCTCGCTCAATCAGAGTGCTAGCGGCTTTATCGTTCGTTTTTTCGCTATGACTAATTAAGGAATCTAAACCGAAGCTTTGGGCAATGTGCAGCATTCGACTGGCACTGTCGGCAATATGAGGCTTTTTCTCATGCTTGTGCTGTGTGTCGCTAGCATGCTCAATGATCACTGGCTGTTTGGTTTCTGACATAAGAGTACCGTTGGGAGACGAATCAATACCAATCGTAGTCATTGCTCTCAAGGCTTTTCCCTACGCTATTGCTGATCACTGACTTACTGTGATTGGTATAACTGTCTAAAATGTAACTCTTTATCTGATTGGTGGCTAGATTTTGCGTGCAGAGTTGAAGACTTCAACAAAATTTTACTTTTGATAATGATAATAAAATGTTAAATTTGTTGTAATTATCAAGGAGGAGTTATGAATCAAGTCAATGATAACAAGCTGAAAAAGCAGCTTGGTATAGGTTTATTACTCGCGACTTATGTGGGTGTGCTAGCTTATTTATCTAATTACATTGCGTAATTTAGAGGAACAATATCGTTATTAAACTGTTATTGAATAACTTGGTTTATTCAGTGACGGCGGCTCATCGCTGAGCCACCCTCCAAACGACTACATGTCGTCGTATTCTTCAATTGCAGTACCTTCAATCAGATAGCCCGTTTGCGCTAGATCGTGACTGATAGATTCTGTTTTCAGCGTACCTACCAAATAGATCACATCCCATAGTTGCTGGATTGGCGCGCCCTTAGGGAACTTAACGTAAATAATTTGGTTCGGTGGCGGTGGTGGAACATGGATACATGCACCAAAGTACGGCACTAACAGAAACTCAGTGATCATATTCTCATCGCCTTCCAATGGAATCACAAACCCTGGGATCTTAACCTTACTGCCGTTTAACTCCGGACGAACCGCTCCAAGTGTCGACTGTTGAGGCTTTTCCATACTGTTATGGTCAACCATCGGCATGCCAAACGAATCTAGTTGAGCGCGCTCTGATTCTGGAATCAAATCAATCCATTCGAGTGTTAATACCGATTCCTCATTCTGAGGTGTTTCAGCGTGAGCTGTACTGATAAATGGGAACATCATTAGCCCAAGTATCAGTAGGAATTTGCGTTGCATCGTAGGTTCCTATTTTAGATTCGAATCGTCATGCCATCAGACAATGACTGGCGGTAAGCCCTGAAAGCGGGAATGAAGCCGATAATTATTCCGGCAATTTGCACCAGCATAAGCAATTTCCACTCGTGTGGTGTGATTGCGGATATCGATATGTTGATACCATAACTTTGTTGCACAATAGGAGCAACTACTGCGATCAGAGCAAACAACACTGCAACGCCTAATGTGATGCCTAAGAAGGTCAGAGCACTGGCTTCACTAATCAGCAAACCAAATACATGGCGAGGCCTTGCGCCCATTGCACGCAGGATAGCCATCTCGCGACGTCTTTCTTGCAAGCTCGTTAGTAGGCTACTCAGCATTCCTAGTAAACCGGCAACCACTACAAACCCTGAAACAATGAGCAATGCTTGCTCTGCTACGGCCATCATGCCCCATAATTCATGCAGAGCAATGCCCGGCATAATTGCGCTTAACGGTTCTTGACGGTAGTTATTGATTTCTCTTTGCAGTGCGAAGGTTTGAATCTTTGAGTTCAAACCAAGCATCATCGCGGTGATTTGCTGAGGCTGGAAATCGTAGGTTTTCAAGGTTTCGGCATCTGGGGTATGCCCTAGGTTGGCACCCGACTCCCAACCAACGTGAATCGCTTCGATCGCTTCTAAAGATACATGCACGGTTTTGTCTACTGGCGTTCCTGTTGGTGCGAGTATTCCGACAATCTTGAAGGGTAGGTTATCGTGTCGGCTGAACGCCACATCACTGATACCGTGTGCAAGAATGATTTGATCGCCAATCTTGTAATCTAACTTTTTCGCGACATCGGCACCAATCACCACATCAAATAGCTCATTAAACTCTTTACCTTGCTGGAAAGTAAGTGGTTGCTTACTTCCATAGCGGTAGTTTTCAAAGTAGCTATGGTTAGTACCCATCACACGGAAGCCTTTATGAGAATCACCCAATGAAATAGGGATCGCCCACTTTACGGCTTTGTGTTGGCTAAATTCTTGATAGCTTTTCCAGTCGATATTGTTGGTCGCATTGCCAATTCGAAATACAGAATAAAGCAGAAGGTTTACCTGGCCAGAACGGCCACCGACGATCAAGTCAGTACCTGAAATAGTATTGGCAAAGCTGCTCTTGGCTTCGGTTCTCACGCGCTCTACGCCGAGCAATAGAATGACAGACACTGCCACGGTAAGAATGGTCAGAATAGCTGTGGCTTTACGATTGAGTACGCTTTTTAAGGCTAAGTGAGTAATTACTTTCATACGACAACCTTAGCTTGGTTAACGGTTTTTAAATCTATGGTTCGAGTGAACAATTTTTCGAGTGTTGGGTCGTGACTCACAAAGATAAGAGTAGAACCAGCTTGGTTAGCTTGTTCTAGCAACAGTTCGATAAAGGCTTCTCGGTTGTCATGATCCAATGCGGATGTTGGTTCATCTGCAATGATGATTTTAGGCTGACCCATTAAAGCGCGCGCGGCGGCAACACGTTGTTGTTGGCCAATACTCAGCTCAGTGACTGGCTTATCCATTAATGTTTGAGGCAGCTTCAATCGGAGCAGTAGTTCTTGGGCAGTTTCTTGTAAACTGTGTTTGCTGTCAGTGACTTGCTGCTTACGAATTTTTGAGAATTGGCAAGGAAGCGTAACGTTATCGATCACTGACAGATAAGGAAGCAGGTTAAATTGTTGGAAAATATAACCAATATGATCGGCTCTAAACGTGTCTCTTTGGCGAGGTGTTAGCTGAGTCAGATCTTGACCTAAAATAGAGACTTCGCCTTGCTCTGCTTGGTTTATACCAGTCAGTAACCCTAACAATGTTGACTTGCCACAGCCACTTGGCCCTTTTATGAAGAGGTGCTCTTGGGCTTGGATATGCAGAGAAGGGATCTCTAGAGTTGGGGGTAATTCTGGTTTCCAACGAAAGCTGATATTTTCGAGTTTGACCACAAGTGATGAACTGTCAAAAGACATGCTAGCTCCAATAATTAAAGCGGTGTATCTACTGGACAGCAGTTCGCGACATAAATTCCCAGAGCACACCGATTTGAACAGCCAAGTAAGTAGCCACTTACTTGGCTGCTTGTTTTACGTTTAATCCGATCTAGGAGTGGTTAGAATCGAAAACTAATGCGCTCTGCGTTAAGAACTTCTTGTACTTGAGCGGTATCTGTTAGTAGGTTCACCGTCATTTTTTCAGTGTTGCTGAACTTAGAGAACCACTGAGTGTTAACTGTGTCTAGCTTAGCTACATCTGAACATTGGTAGTGGTACTCAACCGTGAACTCACCGTGGCCACCTTCAGAGTGGTCATGACCTTCATGATCGTGGTGGTCGTGACCTTCGTGGTCGTCATGATCATGTTCAGCGTGGTCATGGTCTTTGTGGTCGTCATGATCGTGCTCAGCGTGGTCATGGTCTTTATGGTCATCATGATCGTGCTCAGCGTGGTCATGGTCTTTGTGGTCGTCATGATCGTGCTCAGCGTGGTCATGGTCTTTATGGTCATCATGATCGTGCTCAGCGTGGTCATGGCCTTCGTGGTCGTCATGATCGTGTTTAGCGTGGTCATGTCCTTCATGCTCATCATGATCGCTTTCTAACGTGTTCGACACTGATTTAAATTTCAGAGTACAGTTCGCGTTGTTAAAGCTAAATAGCTCGTCTGGCTTGTTTAGTTGCGCGATAGCTTGTTCAAACACTTTCTTTTGCTCTGCTGTTTCTGGAGCATGTTCAAAGCCAACTACGTCTGCACCCGGGGCTGTCACTTCAACAAGCAGTTCTTGTCCGTCTTGAGCAATGTTTACTTCAACCTGACCATGCACGTGTGCACCGTGAGAGCGGAACTCTTCGTTAGCTAGAACATTAGTAGAGACAGTCATGCCGATAACAACGGCTAAAATAGAAGGTTTCATGTTTTTTTCCTGAATAAAGGTTAATTAAAAAGTAGTGGTAATTAAATAGTTTTGACAGGAGGAGAGCGCGCTAGATAAGCGAAATAGAGGCGCTGTAGTGAGGTTACTGACTCCGTGATAACAACAGTAAACTCTGAATGAAACTCTGGAACTTGTGGTAACGAGTGCGAGGTAATGAACTGATTTATGGAAAACAGCTCACAGTGGTGTGAGGTGTGATGCTCTGGGTCAATATCCACCATATGTGTTGCTGCCAACACGCTTAGCATGAGCATCAGCCCAAGCAAGAAGCCTGTTTTTCGTTTCACATTGTTGGGTGTGTCTTGCCACATCAGGATGATTAACCACAGAATTAAAAAAGGATACTGTTATAATATAACAATATCCTTTGATAAGGTCTCGAAAAAGACGAGAATATCTGATTAAAGGCTCGCTTTAATCAATTCAATAACTTGCGTTACCTCTGATTCGTTAAGTGCGCCTTCTTTCACAAACAAGATTTTACCTTGTTTGTCTTGCACGATAATTGCTGAGCTCTCTTCTTTTAGAGCCCATGACGAAGCAACGGTGCCATTTTCATCCAAAACCATAGACGACCATGGAAATTCTTCTTTGCTGCTTTCAGCTGATGATTTTACAAAAGAGCCTGTGCCCCAAATTGCATCATCTTGGTTGATAATGGTGGTGGTTTGGTAGCTATCTTCTGAAAATTTGGATGCTGTAATTGCTGCCATCAGTGGTGCATTAAGCTCTTTAGAGCTGCTGCGGCCAGCAATCGCTTGAACGACACGGACTTTACCCAGAAGATCCTTGGTTGCCCAAGCTTGATATCCTGTAGCTCCGTCTTTTAGTACGATTTCACCATAGTTGCTAACATCAACGGCAGGAAGAGTTGAACCTACAGATAAGTTGTGAGCATTGGCGAAGAGTGGAGAGGCTGCGGCTAATAAAGCCAGTAGAGTTTTGTTTTTCATTATATTTTTGTTCCGCTTGTTGGTTTGCATTGGAAGTATAATATGAAATTTGAAAAATGCCTCTTTAACTTTTTTATCGTACGATGTAGAAATAAGTTGCAGGCTTGTTACCAAAGGGTATAATGCAACGATATCAAGATGAACAACAGATTATCTTGCTGTTTGCTAAAGGAATTAGCGATTAAATGTGCTTAGAATACGGTCGTGTTCAGGTGCGTGACAGTAGTACTCAAATGGAATTGAGGTTGTAATATGTTAAGAAAATTTTCTACTTACCGCCCACATCAGGTGGCGCGTTTCGTTAAAGTCCTATTCAAAGGCCAGTTTGCCATCGAAGGTGTCGGAGAGTTCCGTTTCGACCATGGTAAAGTGCTGCTCCCTGAAGTTTCAGATAAACAAAAGCTCACTATTTTTAAAGAAGTTAACGGCACGATTGCTGCTATGCCGATGTAATTAAGCTTTATTGATTGGTCTTGCTTCAAATAGATTAACAGCGAAAAGGGCTTCCGAATGGAAGCCCTTTTTTATGGATATCGTTTAAGGTAGTACAGCCTGACTGCCCTTTATTGTGGTGGGAAGCAAACGCCTGTTCCGCCCAATCCACAGTAGCCGTTAGGGTTTTTGGCTAGATATTGCTGGTGGTAGGTCTCAGCAAAAAAATATTTCCCTGCAGGCAGAACTTCCGTTGTGATTTCGTTGCCTAAAGAATCGGTAATGGCTCTTTGGTAATCTTGGCGAGATTGTTCAGCAATGGCTTGTTGCTCTTCACTGAAGGTGTAGATAGCCGAGCGGTATTGTGTACCTAAATCATTACCTTGGCGCATCCCCTGAGTTGGGTCATGACGCTCCCAGAAGGTCTCAAGTAGTTGTGCTAAAGACGTTTTCTCGCTATCAAAAATGACACGAACGACTTCAGTGTGGCCAGTTTGTCCGGTACACACTTGTTCATAGGTTGGATTTACTGTGTAACCGCCAGCGTAGCCCACTGATGTAGAAACCACACCGTCCAATTGCCAGAACAGGCGCTCAGCGCCCCAGAAACATCCCATACCTAATAACACTTGTTGTTGGGAACCAGAAGGAGCGGCGAGTAAGTCAGTTTGGTTAACGAAATGGCGCTCAGTAATTTGAATTGGAGCTGCATTTCCCGGTAATGCGGTTGCTGCGGAAACCAGTTGTTGTTTGTTTAGCATGTTATATTCCTTTTCGCATACGTTTACCGTGTCGGCTTTTGTAACTGTAGGCGTATTTAGCTCTTGGTTCGTATTAAATAAGTCTTTAAATTAGACCGTGTTATTACAGGATTTCTTACAGACTCAATGCCTTTTTAGCGGTATTATTTCTTTTTGATTATTAACGTATTGATAACTTCTTCACCAATTAAGCATGATAAGAAAAACTTTACCAGTTCTGTTTGGCACTCTATTGTCATCGACGCTCGCTTTTGCTGACGTTTCCCTTGAGATTAAAGGGCTTGATGGAGCGCTAGAAGATAATGTTGATGCTTATCTAAGTGCTGTGCCTGAAGAAGAATATGCGATTTCATTAAGGTTCCAGTCTCGCGTGGAATCTATGATTAAAGAAGCACTCAATGCGTTAGGTTACTACCAACCGACTATCACTTTTTCTCACTCCCAAGATGAAACTGAACTGACTGTAACTGTTGATCGGGGAGAGCCCGTTCTTATTTACGAATCAGACATCGTGCTGAGCGGGGAAGCCAAAGATGATCCAGATTTTTTAGCCTTGATTGCTAAGAGTAAGCTATCCAAAGGTTCGATTCTCAATCATGGTAACTACGACTCTTTGAAATCATCGATGCGCAACCTTGGATTAGCCAAAGGTTACTTCGACGGCTCGTATGAGCTCAGTAAGCTAGAAGTGGCTCCTGAGTTGAATCGAGCTTACATTCGCCTTCACTACAACAGTGGTATTCGTTATCACTTTGGCACTACCACGGTAACGGGCAGCCAAATAGAAGATGATAGGGTTCAATCGCTCAAGCCGTTTAAAGATGGTGAACCTTACTCGATTACTAAGGTTGGCGAGTACAACCAAAACCTGTCCAATACCGATTGGTTCTCTTCGGTTTTTGTTGAACCAGATTTAAGTCAACTGGGTGAAGGTCGAGAAATTCCAATGAAGGTTAGCCTTGCTCCTCAAGCGCGTAACCAAATTGAAACGGGTATCGGTGTATCTACCGACCTTGGCGTAAAAGGCACCCTGAAGTGGAAAAAACCTTGGGTTAATGAACAAGGCCATAGCTTCAATAGCAGCCTGTCGATTTCTAAACCTGAACAGACGATTACCGCTACCTATAAAATCCCTCTGGATGACGTGCTGAACGACTACTATCAAGTTAAGTACGGTATGAAAAACTTGGATAACCGTGACACCAAAAGTTTGGAATCGAACCTAGCGTTAGAAAGGTATTGGCGCCTTGATAATGGCTGGCAGCGCACCGTGTTCATTCGATACTTGGTTGAAAACTATGAGCAAGGTTTACAAGACGATTTGGCGCAATTCGTCTTGCCGGGTATTTCGTTTTCACGAACTCGAACTCGTGGTGGTTCGATGCCAATGTGGGGGGATAAACAAACCATCATGGTTGAGGCGGCTGATGACACCTTATTGTCGGAAACCAAGGTGGTACGTTTTCAAGGACAAACGGCTTGGATTCGTAGCATTGGTAATAACCATCGTGGTCTAACCCGCCTTCAATTTGGTGGTAACTTTGCCGATGAATTTGAGAAACTGTCTCCCTCGCTCAGATTCTTTGCTGGTGGTGATAACAGTATTCGAGGCTATGGCTATGAGTCGATCTCTCCTCGAGATGAAAGTGGTGCACTAACCGGTGCAAAGTTCATTGCAACCAGTTCATTTGAGTATCAATACCGTTTGGTTGGAAATTGGTGGGGAGCGGCTTTCTACGATATTGGTGATGCATTCAATGATACGCCAGAATGGAAGCACGGCACCGGTGTCGGTGTTCGTTGGGCATCGCCGGTTGGCCCTGTCAGTTTAGATTTTGCTTGGGGCCTAGATGCGAAGAAAGGTGACGAGTTCCAACTGCACTTTAGTTTAGGGCCAGAATTATGATCAAAGTGATGGGCAAATGCATAAAATGGACGTCGATTTTCTTGACGTCTATTTTGCTGTTGTTGATAGCCCTACTCGGTTTTGTACTGTTTACAAACCCTGGCTTAAACACTGTGTTGTGGGGCGCTGAAAAAGCTCTGCCACAACTTAAAGTGGGGAGCACAAAAGGTGCTCTGTTCCCGAACTTCACACTTAATAATGTTCAATTCAAAGATGATAGCCTCCATATCGATACCACAGTGGAAAAGCTGGTATTGGCTATTAATCCTCGCTGTTTACTCGACCCTAAGTTGTGTGTCGACCGCTTAGCGATTCAAGGTTTGGACTTCGCATTTACGGAATTACCTCCAGCTTCTGCAGAAGAGACAGAGCCGACTCCGCCAGTGACATCGCTGAAAACACCGCTACCAATCGTGATCAATCGTATTGCTTTGTCTGATATCAAACTGAATATCTTGGGTCATGAGATTGAATGGGGTTTGTTTTCAACTGCTTTGAGTATGCAGGGTGAAAAGCTGACGGTATCGCCAACCCTGTTCAATGACCTTAAAGTAAAAATTGCTGAATCGACGGAAGAACCACAGGCAGAACCTGTCGAACCAGAGCCTGCGGTGAAAACAGCAATTGAGCTGCCTGAGGTCTGGATTCCGTTACAGATTGTGTTAGAGCGCTTTGATTTAAATCACTTCACCTTAGTGCAAGAAACCCCAATTGTTGTCAATCATCTTGGACTCGAAGCTCAAGCGGGCGGGCATAAAGTGGATGTTTCAACACTTGAGCTCGATATACCGCAGGCGAGCGCGAACCTTTCTACTAAGGTTGAGCTTAAAGATGGTTATCCTTTAGAGCTTTCATTGGATGCTAAGGTGAAGGACACCGACCTTGCTGGTCAGAAGTTATCACTGAAAGCACAGGGGAGTGTGGCTAAGCTGCAGCTCGACTCGCAGTTTTCTGACTTGATAGAAGCCAAGCTCTCTGGAGAACTTCAACCTTTAGAGCCGACGCTGCCATTTGATTTACTGTTAGAAGATGGACAAGCACAATGGCCCCTAACTGGTAAAAGTGATTACCAAGCCGAAATTGAGCGCTTTAAGGCTGATGGCTCATTAGATGGCTTTAATGTTCAGCTCAAGGGCGAAGCCGATGGTAATGAAATCCCAGCTCTAGTCATCGACCTACAAGGTAAAGGTACCACTGAGCAAATAGAGCTTGAGCGACTGAAACTGAACACCTTGGGCGGTGAGCTCAATGGTGCGGTCAAAGCTAACTGGGCAAAGCTCGTTAATTGGCAAGCGGATGTGACCCTTAAAGATATTCAACCTGGTCTGCAGTGGCCAGAAGCTGAGGGCAATATTAGCGGTAGTTTAGTCACATCGGGTGAATTGACTGAGGCTGGGGGCTGGGCCATTGAGCTACCTCAGCTTGATATTGAAGGTATCTTGCGTGATTACCCGTTAGATATCGAAGGTCAGTTGTCGGCATCTGATCGCAGCGCCAGCGGTGAGCCTAAACTGAAAACCAGTGGTTTGAGTTTGGCGCACGGTGTGAACTCGATTAAGGCTCAGGGGCAGCTTGATAAACAGTGGGATATGGGTGTTGATATTTATTTCCCTGAGCTGGTGAAAAGTGTTCCTGATTTGAAAGGACAAGTGATTGGTAACATCCAACTTAGCGGTCCAACTCAAGAGCCTAAGGTCGACCTGACACTGAATGTAAATAAGGTGGACTGGAATAACGAGGCAACGCTTGAGTCATTATCACTTAATGGTTCTGTGGTCCCACTTCCGTTACCCGAAGCGCAAGCTGACCTTGCTTTAAAGGCTAAAAATTTAACTTATCAAGAACAAAACGTCGAAAGCATTGATTTGACCGTGAGTGGCGGTGAGAAAAAGCACACTGTGACTCTAGATGTGATATCTGACATTGTCTCTACAAGCCTAGCAATTTCTGGCGAGTTGATTCAGAAGCCTTCTCTCATTTGGGATGGCTCGTTAGACCGAGTAAAAGTCACCACTCAACAAGGCCCTTGGGTGCTTGATAAACCTGTCTCTATTAAGGCGGATGTCGACAATCAGTTTGCTGATGTTCAAGCGCACTGTTGGAAGCAAGCTGGTTCGAGTGTGTGTCTGGGCGAAGACATCCGTGCTGGGAAGTCGGGTGAGGCTAAGATTGCAATCAATCAGTTCGACTTCGATCAGATTAAAGCCTTTGTTCCAAAAGAGACTGAGCTACAAGGCTTAGTAAATGTTAAAGCTCATGCTAAGTGGTCGGAACAAGGCCAGCCAGAGGTAACAGTAAACCTTGATATGCCAAAAGGTCAGGCTGTACAGCAAGTCGGTGAGCCAATCACAATCGGTTGGGAGAGCATTGCCCTAAATGCTCAATTGAAAGACAACAAGCTAGATGCAGACTTCAAACTGGATGTTTCCGATAACGGTGACCTGTCTGGTACCGTGTCGCTGCCTGATGTTCTTGCACAAGATAAAATGGTCGATGCTGCGATTAAGTTGACGACCTTCCATTTGGATTTCTTACAGCCAATTTTAGGTGAATACAGCTTGTTGAAAGCCGACCTTGCGAGTGACCTGCAGGTGAAAGGTTCTTTGATGCACCCTCAAGTTTTTGGTCAATTCTCTGTGGATGGAATTCAAGTCAAAGGTGATGTAACTCCTATTGATGTGAAGGATGGCCGCATTGCTCTCGACTTTAATGGTTATAGCGCCAAGCTTGACGCTAACGTGGAAACACCAGATGGTCAGTTGGATATCGAAGGCTCTGGTGAGTGGCAAGATCTCCAAGCATGGCATTCGAATGTTAGGGTGTTTGCTGATGAGTTGATGGTGGTTGTTCCACCTATGGTCAAGGTTAAGGTCGTCCCTGATATGACCATAGACGTTACGCCTGAGCTTGCAAAAATTACTGGTGACATTGCATTACCGTGGGGCCGCATTGTCGTTGAAGACTTGCCACCGTCTGCAGTTGGTGTTTCTTCTGATCAGGTTATTTTGAATAAAGACCTGCAACCTGAAGGTGAATCGACCATTCCATTTAATGTGATGACCAATATTAATATTTCAATCGGTGATGACTTTAAATTGTCCGCTTTCGGCCTTGAAGGTGAATTGGTCGGTAAACTGAATGTGGCTCAAAAAGACCAAGGCCCGTTTGTGACGGGCGAGGTCAACATCGTTAACGGTACCTACCAATCGTTTGGACAAGACCTGCTTATCGAAGAGGGAAAAATCTTAATGAATGGGCCACCGGACCAGCCATACGTTGCGATCAATGCGATTCGTAACCCTGACAATACTCAAGATGATGTGACAGCTGGTATTCGAGTGACAGGGCCAGCGACAGAGCCAGCCATTGAGATTTATTCTGATCCTGCGATGCCGCAAGCAAATGCTCTTTCATACATCTTGCGGGGTCAAGATATTGATGGCGAGTCGAATGGCTCAATGACAACGACCTTAATTGGCTTGAGCTTAGCGAAGAGCGGTAAGGTCGTTGGTGAGATTGGTGAGGCCTTTGGTGTACAAGATTTGCAACTGGATACCGCAGGCTCTGGCGACGACTCACAAGTCACGGTAAGTGGTTACATCCTGCCTGGTTTACAGGTTAAGTATGGCGTTGGTATCTTCAATTCGCTTGGTGAGTTTACCGTTCGTTATCGATTGATGCAGGATCTCTACGTTGAAGCCGTTTCGGGTCTCGACAGCGCGGTCGACCTTCTCTATCAATTTGAATTCGAGTAGAACAGTTTGAGCTCGATCGGCAATGTTTTAGCTATTCATTTAACGCGCTTGCGTGAATGGCTTGTGGGGGGGTTATGAAGCATCTTGTTTTTGTTTATGGAACCTTGAGACAGGGTCAATCGAATCATCATTATTTGAAGGGCTGTGATTTACTTGGGCGATTTGATACTCCTGAGGAATACGCTCTTTTTGACCTAGATGCCTATCCCGCGATGATTTTTGGAAAGAAAAGTGTCGCTGGGGAAGTCTATATGATTAACGATGAAGTCTTGGCTTCGCTCGATCGGCTAGAAGATGTGCCTGTCGAGTATCGTCGCGAGCATATAGAGACTATATTTGGGTTAGCATGGGTATATTTGTATCAGCTTGATCTAACAGCTAATAAAGAAATACTTTCGGGTGACTGGTGTCAGCGGAACAATGATTCCTAACTAGTTAATCACCTTACGAGACAACAAAAAGCCAGCACTGAGGTGCTGGCTTTTTTAATGGTGTTTATTTGAGAATGAAGCGAGAGGGTTACTCTGGGTTCAGCTCTAGGAACTCTTCTACTTTACGAACCATGTTTGTTGAACCAACGAAGAAAGGTACACGTTGGTGCAGCTCAGTTGGTTTGATGTCCATGATACGTTGTGCACCGTCTGATGCAATACCGCCAGCTTGCTCCATAAGGAAAGCAATAGGGTTGCATTCATAAAGCAAACGCAATTTACCTTGAGGGTGGCTCTCTGTACTTGGGTACAAGTAGATGCCGCCTTTTAGCAAGTTACGGTGGAAATCAGACACAAGAGAACCAATGTAACGTGACGTGTAAGGGCGGTTATCGCTTGGCTCACTTTCCTGACAGTATTTGATGTACTTCTTAACACCGGTTGGGAAGCGGATGTAGTTACCTTCGTTGATCGAGTAGATCTTGCCTTCGTCTGGAATCATCATGTTTTCATGAGATAGACAGAAAGTACCCAGAGATGGATCGTAGGTGAAACCATTTACGCCAGCACCAGTTGTGTAAACCAGCATGGTTGAAGAACCGTAAATTACGTAACCGGCAGCTACCTGTTTGTGACCTGGTTGCAGGAAGTCTTCTTGAGTCGGTGGTGTTCCGATTGGAGAGACACGGCGGTAGATAGAGAAAATCGTACCAACCGATACATTTACATCGATATTTGATGAACCATCAAGTGGGTCCATCAACACGACGTATTTTGCGTTTTTGTTGAGCTCTTTATTGAAGGCAACCGCTTCGTCTTCTTCTTCACTTGCTACACCACAAACTTGGTCACGAGCTTCTAGAGCCGCTTTAAATTTGTCGTTCGCATAAAGGTCTAGCTTCTGCTGCTCTTCACCTTGAACGTTGTCTGTACCAACAGCGCCAGTAATGTCGACAAGACCTGCTTTGTTGATTTCACGGTTAACAATTTTTGCAGCAAGACGAATTGATGACAAAAGGGATGATAGATCACCACTTGCATGGGGAAAGTCACTCTGTTTCTCAACAATGAACTCACCAAGGGTGCGCATCTCAGACATGTTATTTCCTTAAACTTCTCTGAATATTAGGGGGGATTTGAGCACCATAGAATTTGCCTCTTAAGTGGGCTTTATTCATCTAGACGCTTACCTAAATTCTAAGGCTTAGATCTTTTTAATGGTAATGAACTAAGCGACACAGATCTCACTTACTATGTCGACTCAATTTGTTTTGCATTGCTGCTCGCTTTTAAGCGTCATTTAATGATAATGAGTACAAGCCGTTTTAATTAGGCACTGTTTATTTAGCCAAGCGTTTTGGAAGCAATTTATGCATATTCATATCTTAGGAATTTGTGGCACCTTCATGGGTGGTGCTGCGGTATTGGCTCGTCAATTAGGTCACAAGGTTACGGGTAGTGACGCGAATGTTTACCCACCAATGAGCACCTTGTTGGAGTCGCAAGGGATTGAAATTATTGAAGGGTTCGACCCAAGCCAACTAGAGCCTAGGCCTGACCTGGTCGTTATCGGTAATGCGATGAGCCGTGGTAACCCATGTGTTGAGTATGTTTTGGATAACAACCTTAGATACACCTCTGGTCCACAATGGCTGCAAGAGTTCTTACTGCATGACCGCTGGGTTCTTGCGGTGTCCGGTACTCACGGTAAAACCACAACTTCCAGTATGTTGGCTTGGATCTTAGAAGACTGCGGTTATGCGCCAGGCTTTTTAGTTGGTGGGGTATTGGGTAACTTTGGTATCTCTGCTCGCTTAGGTGACAGCATGTTCTTCGTGGTAGAAGCCGACGAATACGACAGTGCTTTTTTCGACAAACGCTCTAAGTTCGTTCATTACCATCCAAGAACCTTGGTAATGAATAACCTTGAGTTCGATCATGCCGACATTTTTGACGATCTTGAAGCGATCAAACGTCAATTCCATCATTTAGTGCGAACTGTGCCTAGCAATGGTCGTATTTTCTCACCCAAGCAGGATACTGCTATTCAAGATGTTCTATCTCGTGGCTGTTGGAGTGAGACTGAATCGAGTGGCGAAGCTGGCGATTGGGATGCCAAAAAACGAGTTAAAGACGGCTCTAAATTTGAGGTCTACTTCCAAGGCGAATGTGTTGGTACGGTAGACTGGGACTTGGTTGGTGATCACAACGTCAGCAATGCTCTTATGGCGATTGCTGCGGCAAGGCATGTGGGTGTGACGCCTGATTTAGCGTGCGAATCGTTGGCGAAATTCATCAATACTAAACGTCGTCTAGAGTTTAAAGGCGAGGTAGCTGGTGTGTCTGTTTATGATGATTTTGCTCATCACCCAACGGCGATTGAACTTACGCTCGGCGGCTTACGTAATAAGGTCGACTCGAAAAAAATCATTGCCGTTTTAGAGCCTCGTTCCGCCACCATGAAACGTGGTGTGCATAAAGAAACCTTGGCTGATTCGCTTAAACAAGCGGATTCCACCTACTTATTCCAACCGGACAACATTGATTGGTCGGTGCAGGATGTCGCAGATGCTTGTCATCAGCCTGCACATGTTAGTGACGATATGGATGTATTTGTTGCTAAAATTGTCTCAGAGGCGCAAGCGGGCGACCAAATTCTGGTAATGAGTAATGGTGGCTTTGGTGGTATTCACCAGAAATTGTTGGACGCGTTAGCTCTTAAAGGTTAACCCTGTCCACGACTTTATAATTGAAGTAACTGAGAACATGACAAAACACGATAAAGCGATAACTCTTGCTTTTACTGGCGCATCTGGTGCGCCTTACGGACTGCGCTTGCTTGAATGCTTGTTGGCAGCAGACTATCAGGTCTATCTGTTGATCTCGTCGGCAGCGCGAGTGGTGTTGGCTACTGAGCATGAGCTTAAGTTACCTGCTGGGCCAGATGCGGCAAAGCAAGCCTTGGTTAAGCACTTGGGCTGCGATCCAGAAAAGCTGGTGGTATGCGGCAAAGATGACTGGTTCTCTCCAGTTGCATCAGGTTCTGCAGCGCCGAAGCAGATGGTGGTCTGCCCATGTTCTGCGGGCAGTTTGGCATCCATTGCTCATGGGTTATCGGATAACCTGATTGAGCGCGCAGCAGATGTGGTGATGAAAGAGCGAGGCCAGCTGTTATTGGTGGTTCGTGAAACGCCATTCTCAACGCTACATCTAGAGAACATGCACAAGCTATCGACGATGGGTGTGACGGTCATGCCAGCCGCACCGGGTTTTTATCACCAACCTAAGTCAATAGAAGACCTGGTCGATTTCATGGTGGCGCGCATTCTGGACCATCTTGGTATTGAGCAAGGTTTAGTGCCTAGATGGGGCTACGATCAACGTAATTGATCCAAACTTGATAGCTTATTGTTAAAAATCGAATTACAATTCTGAACACTCATCGGGGAGCACACCATTCAAATAATGAATGCGAGCTGAGATCAAGCAGGTGCTTGGGACCCGTAAACCTGAACCAGATAATGCTGGCGTAGGAATTGAGTTAGGAACAACCTCTATCGTTCTCCTCCCTCAAACCTGTGCCGCTCAGACCATGGAGAGCGTCCAGTGAAATTCACATTAACTACCCTTGCTGTTACTACAGCGATCTCTTTTTCTGCCTTTGCTGCAGACGATACGTTAACCGTCTACACCTATGACTCTTTTGCTGCGGATTGGGGTCCTCGTCCTGTCGTAGAGAAAGCGTTTGAAGAAAAGTGTGGCTGTGATGTGAATTTTGTCGCGCTCGAAGATGGTGTCTCTATCTTGAACCGTTTACGCCTTGAAGGCGGCAACAGCAAAGCTGACATTGTATTGGGCCTAGACAATAACCTCATGGCTGAAGCGAAAGCGACTGGCTTACTGGCTGAGCATAATGTTGATACATCATCAGTAACACTGCCAAATGGTTGGGACGACAATACATTTGTCCCTTACGACTTTGGCTACTTCGCTTTTGTCTACAATACAGAGAAGCTAGCAAACCCACCGAAAAGTCTGAAAGAGTTGGTTGAGCAACGTGAAGACCTGAAGGTTATCTACCAAGATCCACGTACTTCAACACCGGGTCAAGGCATGATGCTTTGGATGAAATCGGTATACGGTGATGAAGCGACAGCGGCATGGAAGAAGCTAGCTCAGAAAACGGTGACGGTAACTAAAGGCTGGTCTGAAGCTTACTCTATGTTCCTAGAGGGCGAATCTGATTTAGTATTGTCTTACACCACTTCTCCGGCTTACCACATCATTGCGGAGAACGATTCTAAGTACGCAGCTGCGAACTTTGAAGAGGGACATTACACTCAAGTGGAAGTGGCAGCAAAGGTCAAAGGCAGTAAGAATGAAAAGCTTGCTGATGAGTTTATGGCGTTTATCCTAAGTGATAAATTCCAATCGGCGATGCCGACAGGCAACTGGATGTACCCAGTGACAGATGTTGAGCTACCTAAAGGTTTCGAACAACTGACGGTACCTCAGCAAGCGTTAAGCTTTAGCTCTGAAGAGATCGCCGAGAAGCGTAGGCCTTGGATTCGTGAATGGCAGAGTGCGCTTACTTTTTAATTTACTTTTAAAAGAATGAACGGCCTGTATTTAAAGCCATTCTTTATGTTTGGAATGGACTTTTTACGGTAATAATCAATTTATGATAAAGAAAACGCCTAAGGTCGGTATTTGGGTTGCGATACTCATTACCGCCTTCGTGGTTTCAGCAGTAGGGGCATTGCTTAGCAATGCCCCTTCTCTTGATATCAGCCAAGTATGGTCCGATCCCTACTATTGGCATGTAACGAAGTTCAGTTTTTATCAAGCGACACTCTCAACGGTGCTGAGTGTTGGCTTTGCTATACCTATTGCACACGCCCTGTGTCGCAGACAGTTTTTTGGGCGAGCACTACTGTTAAGGCTCTTTGCGTCGACCTTAGTTCTGCCTGTGTTGGTCGGTGTATTCGGTTTGTTAGCGATTTACGGCAACAGTGGGTGGTTAGCTAAATCCTTGGCGAACTTCGACATTGAGCTCCCATTCTCTATTTATGGCCTGAATGGTATTTTGTTGGCACACGTCTTCTTCAACCTGCCTTATGCTAGTCGCTTACTTCTGCAAGCGTTAGATACCGTGCCTGCAGAGCAGCACAAGTTGTGTGCGCATTTAGGCATGAGTCATTGGAATAAATTCAAATGGGTTGAATGGCCTCGCTTAAGACAACAGTTACCCCATGTATGTGGCTTAGTCTTCATGCTGTGCTTTACCAGCTTTGCAACTGTGATGGCGCTGGGCGGTGGGCCTAAGTCAACCACTATTGAGCTCGCTATTTATCAGGCGATTAAATTCGACTTTGATCTGCAAGCGGGGGCTTTGCTGGCGATATGGCAAATGCTGTTATGTGGCTTGTTAGCGGTGAGTATTCAGCGCCTATCTAAGCCTATCTCAGTGACGGCGAGTCAGCTGTCGGAAGAGAAGTATTTGGTTAAGGACAGCTGGTGGTCAAAAGCTTGGGATAGCTTTTGGATCATCATGGTATCAATACTCGTATTACCGCCACTGTTGATGGTGCTTGTTAGTGGTATTAACGCTCAAGCCTTGACAGTACTGAGCAGTGAGCCATTTTGGGCGGCGCTGATGACGTCGGTGAGAGTCGCTTTATTGGCGAGTGTTATTGCTGTTGGCATAGGTATCGCTATATTGCTCACGAGCCGAGCATGGCGCTTGCAAAATAAGACGATCAGAGCCGATAAAATCGAGCTGATCGGCACTATTATCTTGGTGACGCCGGGATTAGTGATCAGCACAGGTATCTTCTTATTGCTACGTTCATTTACCGATGTGTTCAGCTTGGCTTTCTTTATTGTGATTGCCGTAAATAGCCTAATGGCGCTGCCTTATGTGATTAAGACACTTGCCCAACCTATGTTGCATCTGTCTCAGCAATATCAATATGTGTGTGCCAGTTTAGGTATGACTGGCTTTACTCGCTTTAGGTTAGTGGAGTGGCGTGCATTGCGTAAACCGATGGCGCAGGCTTTCTCAATCAGTTTTATGTTGGCGATGGGCGATCTAAGCGCGATTGCCTTGTTTGGTAGCCAAGACTTTAGAACCTTGCCTTTGTATCTATTCCAATTGTTAGGTAGCTATCAAATGGAAGCGGCTGCTGTGGTGTCAGTGAGTTTGCTGTTACTGAGTGTTGGCAGCTTTAGCCTGATTGAATTTTTGTTTACTCGAAGCTCAAAGCTAAAGAGTTAAGGAACCTATGATGTTAGTGATGAAAGATGTGGATTACCACTACCACCAAGAGTTGTTTAGTTTTGATTTCCAAGCCGAGCAGGGTGATATTGTTGCTCTGATGGGGCCAAGTGGTGCGGGTAAATCAACGCTACTCGCATTGGTTGCTGGGTTTATTGAGCCAACATCGGGTGAGATTTCAGTGGCCGGCCAGTCGCTTATTGGCAAAGAAGCACATCAGCGACCTTTGGCAATGCTGTTTCAAGAACACAACCTATTTGCTCACCTCACGGTACGTGAAAATATTGGTTTAGGGTTGCATCCTGGGTTAAAGCTTACCGCAACCCAAAAGCAATCTGTGGAACAAGCCGCAGCGCAAGTTGGTGTTGCTGAGTATTTGGATCGATTGCCTGAGCACTTATCAGGCGGTCAACGCCAACGTGTCGCCTTAGCGCGTTGTTTTGTTCAGCCTCATGATATTTGGCTGCTTGATGAACCTTTCTCTGCGCTTGATCCTTTGCTGCGAGAAGAGATGCTTAGCTTAGTGAAGCGATTAGCGGCAGAGCGAAATATTACGGTTTTGATGGTGACGCACCATTTAGGTGATGCGCGTAGCATTGCGAATAAATTTGTGTTCGTTGCTTTGGGGAAGGTATTGGTTGAGGATTCAATTGAGGTACTCACTGTCGACCACCCTCAGCCAGAGCTCAGCTCGTTTGTTGGAGCTGGCGAGTAGTACTCAATGAACAACAGAATCAAAAAAGACCTAGCGTGTGCTAGGTCTTTTTATAGGGAGCTGATAACACGATGACGGATTAGTCGTCTTGTTTTAGCTCTTTCAGAATTTGGAAGATCTCACGGAAAGCCTTTGCTGGCTTGTTTGCTTTCTTCTCTTTGTTAGCTTGGCGAGCAAGTTGACGAAGACGTTGACGGTCTGCTTCAGGGTACATTTCCATGACTTCTGAAATAGCAGCATCACCTTCTTCAACGATACGGTCACGCAGTTGCTCAAGCTTGTGTAGCTCTGCTGTTGCTTGTGAGTGCTTGTTACGTACCTTGTCCAAAGCCGCTTGAATCGGCTCTGGGTCGATGTTACGCATGATCTTACCAATGTATTGAAGCTGGCGACGTTTTGCTTCGTTTTTAAAGCGCTGTGCGTCTTTAATCGCGAGTGCCAAATCTTCAGACAGAGGGAATTTCTCTAATACTGATGGCTTTAGGGTAACAAGTTCTTCCCCTAGTTTCTGTAGGGCTTCCATGTCCGTTTTCATTTCGGTTTTACTTACCCAGATGATTTCTTCTTCTGGTTCCCATGGAGCTTTTTGGTTTTTGCGAGCCATCTTTTCTGCCTATGTCACTATCTCAAACGAATATATTGCCTATTTTAGCAAGAATCTTGGGGAGAAAGCGAAATTCTTGTTATCCTACGTAATATTGACCTACAAAATTAGAATAGATATGGATGTAAAACAGCAAGTCGCCCAGCAAAGAGTTGATCTAGAAGCCGCAGTTGCAAAAGCGTTGGACATGGCCTCTGTGAGTGCCGACGCCGCTGAGGTCGCTATTACTAAGTCAACGGGTTTGAGTGTTTCAACACGCATGTGTGAAGTGGAAAACGTTGAATTTAATAGTGATGGTGCGCTAGGCATTACTGTTTATCGCGGCCAGAAAAAAGGCAGTGCATCTACATCTGATCTGAGTGAAAAAGCGATTGCTCAAACAGTCGCAGCTGCACTCGATATCGCTCAGTACACCTCGGAAGATCCGTTCGCTGGCCCTGCAGCAAAAGAATACATGGTGAAAGAGATTCCAGACTTGGACCTTTTTCACCCTGATGAACCAAACCCAGACTATGCCGCTGAGATTGCGATTGCTGCTGAGAAGCAAGCATTAGCTTATAGCGACAAGATCAAACAAAGTGATGGCGCGAGTTACGACAGCCACTATGGTGTTAAGGTCTATGGTAACAGCCACGGTTTGCTAGCAAGTTATGCATCTAGCCGTCATAGCACGAGCTGTTGCGTGATTGGTCAGGGTGCTAATGGTGAAATGGAACGTGACTACAGCTATACCGTTGCACGTCACCGTGATGAGCTAAGGACGCCTGAGCGCGTAGGTCAAGAAGCAGCAGAAAAGACCATTAGCCGCTTAGATGCTAAAAAGCTAGCAACAGGTCAATACCCGATCATGTTCGCCAATGATGTAGCGACTGGCCTTATTGGTCACCTAGTGATGGCGATCAGCGGTGGTAACCTGTATCGCAAAGCATCCTTCCTATTGGATCATCTAGGTCAGAAAATCTTGCCAGATTGGTTCAATATCTTTGAGCGCCCACATATCTTACGTGGCTTGGCGTCGAGCCCATTTGATAGTGAAGGGGTATTTACTCAAGATCGTGAAATCATCACTGACGGTGTTTTAGCCACTTATCTACTAACGAGTTACGCAGCACGTAAAATGGATATGACACCGACAGGTCATGCTGGTGGTATTCATAACTGGTTCGTTAAGTCGACAGGTCAAAACTTTGAGCAGATGCTGAAAGAGTTGGGTACTGGCTTCCTCGTAACTGAAGTGATGGGCCAAGGCGTAAATACTGTCACTGGCGATTATTCTCGTGGCGCTGCAGGTTTCTGGGTTGAGAATGGAGAAATCCAATACCCAGTATCGGAAGTGACGATCGCGGGTAACCTAAAAGACATGTTCAACCAGATCGTTGCAGTGGGTAACGACGTTGAAACACGCTCTCAAATTCAGACGGGTTCTATCCTGCTTGAGTCTATGAAAGTGGCAGGTGAGTAATTCACTTAACGCCAACTTGAAGAACTAAAAAAGGGAGCCGATGGCTCCCTTTTTGTATTCAGTGTTTCGCAGTTAAAGTGACTTATGACGACAACTTAGATAAGTATGGTCGCTAAGCCTAAGAACACCGATAGGCCAATAACATCAGTTACTGTTGTGAGCGCCATACCACCGGCTAGGGCTGGGTCGATATTCATCTTCTTCAGCATCACTGGAATGGTTACACCAGCGATACCTGCCACAATCAAGTTGGTCATCATTGCTGCTGAGATGATGCCTCCCAGTATCCAGTTGCCTTTCCAAGCTACCACAATACCACCAATGATAACGGCCCATAGAACGCCGTTGAGGAAGCCGATAGCTGCCTCTTTGAATAGTAGTTCGCGTTTGTTACTGTCACCGATGTGACCAAGTGCTAAACCACGAATCACTAGAGCAACGGTTTGGTTACCAGCAACACCACCCATCGACGGTACAATCGTCATCAGAACCGCAATCGCAGCCATTTGGTCGAGCGTTGCTTCAAACATGTTCGAAACAGATGCGGCAGCAAGCGCTGCTAGAACGTTAGCACCAAGCCATACGCTACGACGACGAGCCGATTTTACGACCGGTGCGAAGGTATCTTCGTCATCGTCCATACCTGCCATACTCATCATCGAGTGTTCGGCATCTTCACGGATAACATCAACCACGTCATCGATGGTGATACGACCAACGAGATGTTGGTTGCTATCGACAACCGGTGCTGAAACCCAGTTACGACGCTCAAATAAGCTCGCGATATCCGACGCGCTGGTCTCTACTGAGATGGCTTCATCTGCATCGTCCATCACTTCTGAAACGGCGATATCAGGCTGAGTCGTAATCAGTGTCGTCAGTGACAAGTTACCAATAAGGCGCTCTTCTTCATCAATGACATACAGAGCATCGGTTGCATCAGGCAGTTCGCCACGCATACGTAAATAACGCAATACAACATCGACATCGACATCACCACGAATCGTGATTACGTCGGTATTCATGATCGCACCGGCAGAATCTTCTGGGTACGACAGGGCGGTTTCAACTAGTGCACGATCGGCGGAGTCCATTTGAGAAAGGACTTCGCGAGATACATCGTCGGGCAGGCTTCGAAGTACGTACGCGACGTCATCGGTCTCCATGCCTTCGGTTGCTTCGGCCAAGGTCTCTGGTGCCATTTTTGACACAAGAGCATCTTTGACGTCTTCGTTTAGTTCATCAAGAATTTCACCGTAGTCTTCTGGATCGGTGAGTTGCCAGAGTACGTCACGACTTTTGCGAGGGGAGGCTTCTAAAAGGTGTGCAATATCCTCAGGTTCCATGTCCTGAAGTTGTCGGCGTACGTGAACAAATCGGCCGTTTTCTAGGGCTTCGCTGACTTCTTGGAGGGTTTGGTGAGCTTGGTCGAATTCTAATTGCTCTGCCATATTTTCCTCCTATCTCATTATTCTTACAATGCTTGGAATAGTAACTTAATTCTAGGGCTTATTTAAATCATAAACTTAGGTAGAACTAAGATTTAATATAGGTTGGTTCACCGTTTGAGTTTGCGGTGTTGTGAGTAAAGCGTCTTGGCTACTCACCCTCATCAAATTTATCTTCGATAAGGTGGCAAACGGCATCAAGTGCTTGTTGTGAATCAGTACCCGAAGCTTGAATCGTGATGTGTTGGCCTTGGGCTGACTCCAGCATCAATAGTCCCATTACGCTGTCTGCGGTGGCACTTTTATCTTCTTCACTATGAATTGTGATAGTGGCATCAAAGCTTTGTGCAAGCTCAACCAACTTTACGGCCGCTCTAGCGTGAAGACCCAAACGGTTTTGGATCAGTACAGTTCGAGTTAATTCCATGGTTAGCCCTGTTGATGCTTCTCTAAAGAGGCATGTCTGATTTGAACTTGATGACCAAGTTGTTCGAAGTATTCGCCAATTTTCTGCGTTAGATACACCGAGCGGTGCTTACCACCAGTACAACCAATGGCTACCGTTAGGTAACTGCGATTGTTTTTCTCTAACATTGGTAGCCACTGCTCAACAAAGCCTTGAATCTGTTGTTTGAGTTCAATCACTTCTTGATGCTGCTCTAGGAAGGAGTGAATCGGAGCATCAAGGCCTGTCATTGGTCGTAAGTCAGGTTCCCAGTGAGGGTTTGGCAAGAAGCGAACATCAAACACGTAGTCGGCATCGCTTGGCAGACCAAATTTAAAGCCGAAAGATTGAAAGACAATGATTAGTTCTTGCTTCTCTTTGCCTTCGACTTTAAAGCGCACTTTTTCACTCAACTCGTAGAGGTTGCAGTCACTGCTATCAATCACAATGCTGGCTTGCTCTGCTAGAGGGCTGAGAAGTGTCTTTTCTAAATCAATAGCCTGCTCCAGAGAAAGTTTCTCTTGGCCAATTGATAAAGGGTGGATTCTGCGGGTTTCGCTGTAGCGCTTAAGGAGTGTCTGCTTGCTGGCATCGAGGAACAATACATCAACATCGATGTTTGTAGCTAACTCGAGTTGCTCGAGCGTGTCGGTGACTAACTGAGGCTCTTTCGGTAGGTTACGTATATCAATACTTACCGCAACGTTTTGGTTGCTTTCGCGTACCGATTCGACAAAGTTGTTGAGCAGGTTTACTGGTAGATTATCGACACAGTAATACCCCAAGTCTTCTAGGACTCGTAACGCAACACTTTTACCGGCCCCTGATTGGCCACTAACCACGATTAATCGCATGTTATTGCTCGCAAGTTGGCACTTGAATCATGATGTCGTAAAGCTCTTGATCGCTCTGAGCATTACGCAGCTGTTTAAGAGTCTGCTTGTCGTTTAGTCGTTCTGCCATACAAGAAAGGGTTTTTAGATGCTCTTTGCACTGTTCGCTAGGAACAAGCAAGGCAAATAGTAGGTCGACAGGACGGTTATCAATCGCATCAAATTCGATCGGATCTTGGCATTGCAGCAATACAGCGATGGCTTTATCACTGACATTCATACGAGCGTGAGGAATGGCGATACCATTACCAATACCGGTACTGCCCATCTTCTCGCGGCTCAACATGCACTCAAATAGCTCTGTTGAATCTTGACCACAGCTCTCTGCTGCGATTTGACTGATGAGCTCAAGGGCTCTTTTTTTGCTTGTGCATTGGACTGCACTTTTGGTGCAGTCCAATGAAAGTACTTCGCTTAATTGCATGTTAGTGACTACTTAGCTTTTCTTTGTGCTTGTTGAGTTGGCGGACGAGTTTATCAACCAATGAATCAATCGCAGCATACATGCTTTCATCTGTTGCTGTTGCATGAATCTCACCTTGATTTACATGAAGGGTCGCTTCTGCAATTTGATTGATTTTCTCAACTTTTAATACAACCTGAACACTATTGATATGATCAAAGAAGCGCTCAAGTTTGTCGAATTTGGTGTGAACATAGTCTTGCATTGAATCGGTAAGATCAACGTGATGGCCTTGAATATTGATTTGCATAGACTTTCCTTTTCAGTTGGTGCCTGATAATAGCTATTAAGCAAAAAGCTATTAAATTAGCTTATAGCAGGCGTTTACGCTGACTCGATGGGGCAATGCCCAGAGACTCACGGTATTTCGCTATCGTACGTCTAGCTACCTGAATTCCTTGGTCAGCCAGTAAAGCAGCTATCTTGCTATCACTGAGAGGCTTAGCGGTATTTTCTGCCGCAACAAGCTTCTTAATGAGTGCTCGAATTGCTGTCGATGAACATTCGCCGCCATTGTCAGTACTGACATGGCTCGAGAAAAAGTATTTCAGTTCGAAGATGCCACGAGGTGTATGCATGAACTTTTGAGTCGTCACACGAGAGATCGTGGATTCGTGCATATCAACGGCTAAAGCAACATCGTTGAGTACCATTGGCTTCATCGCTTCTTCGCCATGTTCGAAGAAATCGCGCTGATGTTCAACAATGCATCGCGCAACTTTGAGTAGCGTCTCATTTCGGCTTTCTAAGCTTTTGATTAACCATTTCGCCTCTTGCAAGTTTGAGCGAATGTATTGGTTATCAGCGCTATTGCCTTTACTGCCTAAGTCGGCATATTGCTGATTGACTTTCAGCTTTGGCACACTGTCCGGGTTAATGGTCACTAACCATTTACCTAGGTCTTTAAATACCGACACATCAGGAACCACATATTCGGTTTCGTCTGGCGTAATCTTGCTGCCAGGTCGTGGGTCCAGTTGTTGAATGAGCTGCAGAACCTCACGTAGCTCTGCTTCCTTCAACTTAGTTTCTTTGATCACGAGTTTGTAATCACGGTTACCGAGTTGGTCAATATGGCTAGTAAGCACTAACTTAGCTTCTTCAAGCCAAGGTGTGTCTTGTGGGAAAGTCGCCAGTTGTAGCAGTAAGCAATCTTGAAGATTTAGTGAACCAACACCCAATGGGTCAAACTGTTGGATTCTTTTGCGCACAGCTTCGATTTCATCAAGCTCTACGTCTTCACTGTCGAAGTTTTCAAGGATGTCTTCACAAGATACGGTGAGATAGCCATAGTCATCGATGGCATCGATTAGCGCGAATGCAATGCTTCGGTCTGTTTCTGTGAATGGTGTGAGGTCGAGTTGCCAAAGTAGGTAATCGTGCAGGCTTTGGGTGGTTTCACCTTGATATACAGGCATGTCGTCATCGATAGCAATACCAGTGTTACCTGTATTTGCGCTGTAGACATCTTCCCAAGTTGTGTCGATCTCGAGCTCGTTACCAATCTCTGATTTTTCGATTAAGTCTGAGCTGTCAGGTAAGTCTTGCTCTGCGGCTTCAACTGTTTCTTTCTCGTCACTGCTAGGCTTTTCTTCCGATGATGGCGTTTCTTCATTGCCTTCTTCGACATCGAGTAGTGGGTTAGATTCAAGTGCTTCTTGGATCTCTTGTTGCAAATCTAAAGTAGACAACTGCAACAAACGAATCGCTTGCTGCAATTGAGGAGTCATTGCTAACTGTTGGCCTAGCTTAAGTTGTAATGAGGGTTTCATTCAGTGTTACTTACCTAGTTATTATTCTTAGAACTCTCGATACTCTCTATATAATCATAGACGGAATTGTTCGCCTAGATAAACTTGTTTAACTTGTTCGTTATTGAGAACATCTTCAGGAGTACCCTCTGCGATCAGGTGTCCTTGGCTCACGATGTAGGCCTTTTCACACACGTCTAATGTTTCACGAACGTTGTGGTCGGTAATCAAAACCCCCAAACCGCGATCGCGCAGGTGTTCGATGATTTTCTTGATATCGATAACCGAGATCGGGTCAACACCAGCAAACGGTTCGTCTAGCAAGATAAACTGAGGGTTTGCTGCAAGGGCGCGAGCGATTTCAACACGACGACGTTCACCACCCGATAGGGCCATACCATTACTGTGACGGATATGTTGGATGTGGAACTCTTCTAGAAGGTCTTCTAGCTTATCCTGACGCTGCTCATTGGTCATCTCATCACGGGTCTGTAACACCGCCATGATGTTGTTCTCTACAGACAGCTTGCGGAAGATAGACGCTTCTTGAGGCAAGTAACCAATACCAAGTCGCGAACGGCTATGCATTGGTAAGATACTGATATCTCGGTCATCAATGCTGATGGTACCTTCGTCACGTGCAACTAAGCCTACAATCATGTAGAAAGAAGTCGTTTTACCGGCACCATTAGGACCAAGCAAGCCGACAATCTGGCCTGACTCAACCTGCAGGCTTACGTCAGTCACTACTTTACGTTTGCTGTATGTTTTCGCTAGGTTTTGTGCTTTTAGAACGGCCATGGCTACTTATTCACTTCCGTTGGTTGTAAAACCGTTGATACTCGTTTGTTCTCACCACTGTCAGCGACTAGCTTCTGAGAGCCAATCTGGTAAGTGATTTTAGAGCCTCGGATGATACTGCCATCTTGAGATAGCATCGCATTCTTGGTCATGATCAGTTTGTCAGCAACAAGCTGGTAATGTAGGTCGTCAGCTTCACCGTAGAGCGTCTTTCCATCATCAGTCAGTTGAGAGAAGGTCGCCGGTTTACCGAAGCCTTGAATCTCTTCAATCTCACCATTTACGGCGTTGCGGGTAACAATCACTTTATCGGCATTGATATTGATGCTGCCTTGTTTCAGGTTTACATCACCGATGAAGGTTACTTGGTTACTTTTCATATCCAATTGCTGGCTGTCTGAGTCAATGTAGACAGGTTGCTCGCTATCCGAAGATAGGGCGTAGACATTTGGTGCCGCAAGAGTCAAAGCGAATAAACTAAGGTGTAAGAGTTTCATATCTACCTTGAACAGAATTAAAGAGAGTCGCATTGTTGGTACCGAAGTTACCTTTTATTGCTTGACCCTCATTTTCAAAAAATGTACCGATCATATGGACCGGAGTATCTGAATAAAAATCTCGGCTTTTCAGCTCAATCACCATTTTTTCAGTGGTCATTGTATCGAAGCTTGCCCCTGGCAGTAGATTCTTTGCCACAACGTTGTCATAAAAAGTGACAACCTGATTTTCATCCATAATCGCGCGATCAGCGGTGACTTGCCATTCAATCGTATGTCCTTCACGGAATACCGAGAGGACAGGGTTTTGAAAGTGCGTGTCGCCAACCACCGAGAAGTGTTCTAAATACGTCGATTCAACTTGGTAGCTGCGAATGCCTGATTCATCGTAACTGATGTTGTTTAGGCTGTTGCCGCTAAAAGCAGGTAGCTCCAAATTCGGAGCCACTTGTATCGTCGATGTTTGCTCTTTGTCGAACAAGTAGTAGGTCGACCAAGAGGCAATAAATATTAGTATTAAATAGATAATACGAGTAAAACTCATATGCTTAAACCTTTATGCACGTCGAGTTCATTTCTTGCTTGTAAAATAAGGTCGCAGACTTCACGTACTGCACCGTGACCACCGTTGATGGTTGTCACATAGTTTGCTCGCTGTGCAAGTAGCGGGTGACCATCTGCTACACAAACTTTCAAGCCAACTTTTTCCATTACCGGCCAGTCGATCAGATCATCGCCGATGTAACCAGTGTTCTCAGGATTAACAGAAAGCTTATCGCAAATGTCTTGGTAAGCCTTAACTTTATCGTCTTGGCCTTGATAAATAAGTTTGATACCGAGAGCCGTCATTCGATTTTCAACAATCTGAGATTTACGGCCTGTGATGATTGCGATTTCAATGCCCGCGTTCATCAGTGATTTGATGCCGTAGCCGTCACGAGTGTGAAAGGTTTTCAGCTCTTCACCATTGTTGCCCATGTAGATACGACCATCAGAGAATACGCCGTCTACATCGCAAATTAGGAGTTTGATGTCTTTTGCGATAGCAAATACATCTGAGTCAACAGTGCCGTAGAGAGTTTCGACTGTCTGTGTCATTACATTACTCCAGCTTTCAATAAATCATGCATGTTTAGAGCACCAACTAGTTTGCCATCTTGGCATAGCATCAAGCCATTGATGCTTTTAGCTTGCATTAAGTTTAAACCCTCAACCGCAAGCATGTTCGGATCGGCAACGGTAGGGTTTAGCGTCATCACATCGCCAATTTGAGTGCTATGAATATCAACGCGTTTATCTAAGATACGACGTAAATCACCATCGGTAAAAATACCGGCCATTTGACCATCTTGATCAACGATGGCTGTCATGCCCAAGCCTTTCTGAGATATCTCTAGTAAAGCATCTCTTACTAAAGCATCAGGTGCAACGACAGGGAGTGCATCGCCTGTGTGCATGATGTCGTCTAGTTTCAATAGTAGCTGACGACCTAAAGCGCCACCTGGGTGAGATAGGGCAAAGTCTTGAGCCGTGAAGCCTCGAGCTTGTAAAAGTGCAACGGCTAATGCATCACCCATTACTAGGGTAGCAGTGGTGCTGGTTGTTGGGGCTAAACCTAGCGGACACGCTTCTTCCGGCACCGAAATTTGTAAATGGATATCAGACAAGGTCGCCATATTCGATGCAGGCTTACCTGTCATGCTGATGATCTTGATGTTCAAACGCTTCAACACAGGAAACAAGCTAAGAATTTCACCTGATTCACCTGAGTTCGATATTGCAATCACGATATCACCCGGTTCGATCATGCCTAAGTCACCGTGTGCCGCTTCACCTGGGTGAACGAAGAAAGCTGATGTCCCCGTACTTGCTAGCGTTGCTGCGATTTTGTTGCCGATATGGCCGGATTTACCCATGCCCATCACAACCACTTTACCCTTGTTGTTTAGGATTAAGTCGCAAGCTTTGCAAAAATCATCATTAAAATATTGGTCCAATTGAGTGAGACCTGCAACTTCGGTTTCCAAAACTTGTTTGGCAACACTGCGATAATCAAATGGCTGAGACATCAAATACTCCAAGTACGGAAAGTTAAGTCAACAATTAAGCCGACATGTTCATTAGTAGGTAGCTTTGGTAAGCCACAAACGTCACGATTAACACGCCACCTTCAATACGATTCACACTGCGTGATTTACCTAGCGCCATCACAACAAGTAGCAGAGATACACCTAGCATGACCCAGAAGTCACGACCCATCGCAAATTCGCTCAAGATAGAAGGGTTTAGGATGCCTGGAATACCCATAACAGCCAGAATATTGAATACGTTTGAGCCAATGATGTTACCCACGGCCATATCGTCTTCGCCTTTCATTACACCAGCAAGTGATGCAGCAAGCTCAGGTAGGCTGGTACCAACGGCAATAATGGTTAAACCGATAACAAGGTCGCTCATGCCGAAGAACTTAGCGATGATCACGGCATTATCAACCAGCATATCAGCGGCTAAAGGAAGAATGATAAGACCAATTACTACCCACATTGCAGCTTTCGGGTTACTAACACCCTCTGGAATCTCTGATTCTTGTTCATCAAGAAACGCATCGCCGTTCTTTTTCTCACTGCGGCTGATTTGCAGCATGGCAAACAAAAACGCACCGAACAGAACAAATAGCAATACGCCTTCGTAGAAACCTAAGTGGTTATCCCAAAGCAGTGCGCCAGCTAGTAAAGTGACACCAATCATGAGTGGTAGTTCACGGCGAATCACAGCGGAGCTGATTGATAGCGGCTTGATAAGCGCAGTGATACCTAAAATTAGCGCAATGTTGGCAATGTTTGAGCCTAAAACATTTCCGACCGCAGTATCTGTTTTGCCATCAAGTGCAGCGGTTGCAGAAACCATCATTTCTGGAGCTGAAGAGCCCATTGCAAGAATCGTCATACCGATAACTAATGGTGAGATACCGAAGTTGCGAGCAAGAGCTGCGGCGCCGTAAACCAGCTTATCTGCACTCCACACCAAAAAACCTAGACCGATAATAAGAAACGCAATCGCTTCAAGCATGATGATTCCTAAAAAATTAATAAAAAACGGAGAATTAACCGCTAATTTTGACCTGTTGGTAGATAAAAGGGAAGTCACTCAGCAAATTAATTACCACTTAGCGACTGAGAAAGAGATCTGAAAAGATAATTTTCTAATGCTTTCAAATCCCTGCATAGATTCCTGTTTAATATGAATTAATTGAACAGTGCTTTTAATTCTAAAGTAGACTCATTATTATTGCAGCCATAATTGGCGTTTTTTAAAGCAAGGAAACTACAAGAGTATGTCGAATACTGAACTTGTAAAAGTTAAGAACCTTAGCTTCTCACGCGGTGATCGCGTTATTTTTGACGACATCAGTTTAGAGGTCCCTCAAGGCAAGATTACTGCCATCATGGGGCCATCAGGGATCGGTAAAACAACTTTACTGCGTTTGATTGGTGGACAATTGCCTCCAGATAACGGTGAAGTTTGGTTTGATGGCGACAATATCCCAACTCTATCTCGTCGAAAGCTTTATCAAGCACGTAAAAAAATGAGCATGCTTTTTCAATCGGGTGCACTTTTTACGGATCTCAATGTGTTTGATAATGTGGCGTTTCCACTGCGTGAGCACACTGAACTTAACGAAAAATTCATTCGTACCATCGTGTTACTTAAGCTTGAGGCTGTAGGGTTACGTGGTGCAGCGCAGTTAATGCCAAGTGAGTTGTCTGGCGGAATGGCAAGGCGTGCCGCATTGGCGCGTGCTATCGCGCTGGATCCTGAACTTATCATGTACGATGAGCCCTTTGTCGGCCAAGATCCAATTACAATGGGTGTGTTGGTTGAGCTTATTCGTAACCTCAATCAAGCCTTGGGCTTAACCTCGATTGTTGTTTCTCACGATGTTCCAGAAGTAATGAGTATCGCGGATTGGGTTTACCTACTCGCAGATGGCAAAATCATTGCTGCTGGGTCACCGGAAGAGTTGTACAACAATGACGACCCGAGAGTGCAGCAATTTTTGCAAGGCGAAGCTGATGGCCCTGTGCCATTTAGGTTCCCAGCGCAAAGTCTTGAAAAGGATTTGTTTTAATATGATTGCTAAAACTATTGCAGGTGTCGGTAAGCGAACACTTGCGATCTGTGAGTCATTTGGTCGAGCAAGCCTGATGTTATTCGGGGCTTTGTTTGGCATCCCGCGACTAAAAAACTTCCCTTTATTAGTTAAACAACTTTATAGCGTTGGCGTTCAGTCATTGGCTATTATTTTAGTTTCGGGCTTGTTCATTGGCATGGTATTAAGCCTGCAAGGTTATGTCGTGTTAATTGACTACGGCGCTGAGGGCAACCTTGGCCAAATGGTCGCACTTTCATTGTTACGTGAACTTGGCCCTGTGGTTACTGCATTGCTGTTTGCTGGTCGTGCTGGTTCAGCACTGACGGCTGAAATCGGTTTGATGAAAGCAACGGAGCAGATCTCCAGTTTAGAAATGATGGCGGTAGATCCTCTAAAGCGCATTATTGCACCACGCTTGTGGGCTGGGCTTATCTCTATGCCTCTACTGGCGATGATCTTTATGGCGGTCGGTATTTGGGGCGGCCAGTTAGTCGGTGTTGATTGGAAAGGCATTGATCACGGCAGCTTTTGGTCAGCGATGCAGTCTTCTGTTGAGTTAGGTCGAGATATCGGTAACAGCATGATCAAATGCATGGTGTTTGCCATCACCGTAACTTGGATCGCTCTTTTCAATGGTTATGATGCGGTACCGACCTCTGAAGGTATTAGTCAAGCAACCACACGTACAGTAGTACACTCTTCTCTAGCGGTATTAGGGCTAGATTTTGTTCTTACCGCATTGATGTTTGGGAATTAATCATGCAACAAACTCGAAAGTTAGAATTATGGGTCGGCACCTTTGTTATAGCCGGAATTTGCGCAATCTTAATCATGATCTTTCAAGTCGCTGACGTAAAAGGGCTGGGTTCAAACCATACTTACAATCTGAAAGCGACCTTTGACAACATTGGTAGCCTAAAAGTTCGTTCTCCAGTGAAGGTTGGTGGCGTAGTTGTTGGTCGTGTGAAAAGCATTGAGCTTGATACCGAAAGCTATCTGCCTGTGGTTGAAATGTCGATTGATGCGAAGTACTCACAGTTTCCTGATACCTCTAGTGCTCAAATCTTAACGTCAGGTTTAATCGGTGAGCAGTACATCAGTTTAGTTCCAGGCTTCATTTTTGACGATGAAGAGATGTTGGTTGATGGTGATTCGATTGAAGACACTAAATCGGCATTGGTACTCGAAGATTTGATTGGCCAAGTGCTCTATAGCGTTGGCGGCTCTGATGACAATAACGCTGAGGAATAAGATGATGTTGAAAACGATGAAACACTTGAAAATAGGTTTTTTCGCTGTAATGGCCTTGTTGGTTTCAACTCAAGCTTTTGCGGATGCAACTATTGATAAAACGCAGCCTTACCAAATGATGACGCAAGTCGCTGAGGTGGCATTTGAGCGTTTGAAGAGCGAACAAGACAATATCCACAAAGATCCAGAATTACTCAAGGTGATCGTGGAAGAAGAGTTGATGCCTTATGTGAATGCTCAATATGCAGCACTTAAGCTGCTTGGGCCAAACTTGAAAGGCGCAGATAGAAAAGATGTGCGTGTATTTATCGACTCATTCCGTAAATACTTGGTTTCTTCTTACGCGCAAGTGCTGACTCAATACACAGATCAGACAATTGAATTTGGTCCTGAGCCAAAAATCAAAGCAGACAGTCGTATTACCAGCATCAAGGTCGATATCATCGATTCACCACGACCTAACATCAAACTTGAATTTAAGCTTCGCAAAGACAAAAAGTCTGGCGAGTGGAAAGCATTTGATATGGTTGCGGAGGGGATCAGCCTGCTGTCGAGTAAGCAATCAGAGTGGAATACTAAGATTCGTCAAGACGGTATCTTAGCGGTTGCTGACGAGCTAGAAAAACTGGCTGCACAACCGATTCGCTTTGAGAGTAATAAATAATGAGCCAATCTCAATGGCAAGCGCTAAGCTCTAAAGAGTATCAGCTTATCGGAGATATTGACCGAGACAGTGTTCCTGCAATCTGGCGTATATTGGAAAAGTGGCAAACAACGGAATCGAGCGTTGAAATTGACCTTCGCCATATAAATCGAGTCGATTCAGCAGGAATGGTGATGCTAATTCACTTATTAGAGCATGCAAAAAATCAAAACTGTCATATAATGCTCAGTTTCGTGCCAGAACAATTACGAACGTTGTTCCAATTGAGCAATATCCAGCCAATGATGGCAGAACACATAAAAAATTAGGCAGGAGCTATTTGTGGACAGCACAAAAGTACAAGAATTATTAGCAGAGGCACTGAACCTTCAAGAAATTATCGTGAAGGGTGAAGGCAGTCATTACGAAGTTGTTGCGGTTGATCCATGTTTTGACGGCATGAATCGAGTTAAGAAGCAGCAACTAATCTACGGCCCACTAATGGAATACATTCAACGCAATGACATCCATGCTCTTTCTATCAAGGCATTTACGCCGGAAGAGTGGGAACGTGATAAGAAACTGATGTCACTTTAAGGTTTATGATGGAAAAGTTTCGAGTTATTGGATCAGACAAGCCGTTAAGCGGTGAAGTGACGATCTCTGGCGCAAAGAACGCTGCGCTACCAATCCTATTTGCTTCAATTCTTGCTGAAGAGCCAGTGGAAGTAAGTAACGTTCCTCATCTACGTGACATCGATACTACGATGGAACTGCTAAAGCGTTTAGGCGCGAAAGTATCACGTAACGGAAGCGTTCATGTTGATGGCAGCGAAATTAATGAATTTTGTGCGCCTTACGATTTAGTAAAAACAATGCGTGCTTCTATCTGGGCTTTAGGTCCTCTCGTTGCTCGTTTTGGTGAAGGCCAAGTGTCACTTCCTGGCGGTTGTGCAATTGGTGCTCGCCCTGTTGATCTGCATATCCATGGCCTAGAGCAACTAGGTGCAACCATTACATTGGAAGATGGTTATGTGAAAGCAAGTGTTGATGGCCGTTTGAAAGGCGCGCACATCGTGATGGATAAAGTAAGCGTAGGCGCTACGATCACTATCATGTGTGCAGCAACACTCGCAGAAGGTAAAACGGTATTAGATAACTCAGCGCGTGAGCCTGAGATTGTTGATACGGCTGATTTCCTTAACAAACTGGGTGCTAAGATTTCTGGCGCAGGTACAGATACGATTACTATCGAGGGCGTTGAGCGTCTAGGTGGTGGTCAACACTCTGTGGTTGCAGACCGTATTGAAACGGGTACTTTCCTTGTTGCTGCAGCGGTTTCTGGCGGTAAAGTCGTTTGTCGTAACACTAACGCTCATCTTCTTGAAGCTGCCTTAGCGAAGCTTGAAGAAGCGGGTGCGAAGGTTGAAACGGGCGAAGACTGGATCAGTCTTGATATGACAGGTCGTGAGCTTAAAGCGGTGAAAATCGTAACGGCACCACACCCTGGTTTCCCAACCGACATGCAAGCTCAGTTTACTCTGCTTAACATGATGGCGAAAGGTAGCGGTGTGATCACTGAAACCATCTTCGAAAACCGTTTCATGCATATTCCTGAACTTCAGCGAATGGGTGCAAAAGCGGAGATTGAAGGTAATACAGCTATCTGTGGTGAAACCGAGCAGTTGAGCGGCGCTCAAGTAATGGCAACGGATCTTCGTGCATCAGCGAGCCTTGTTATTGCTGGTTGTATCGCACAAGGCGAAACCATCGTTGACCGTATCTATCACATCGATCGTGGCTACGATAAGATTGAAGATAAGCTTTCAGCGCTGGGCGCAAACATTACCCGATTTCGTGACTCAAACTAACTTAGGTTAGTAAATTCATGAATCAGTAAAATGAAAACACAAAAAGTCGGAACCTTGGTTTCGGCTTTTTTATAGTTGTATTTACCGCAAGTGAACCTGTTTGCTTATTATAAAGTGAATAGGTGGGTAAGCTTTGCGGTTGTGAGGAACAAAATGATAGCAATATTACGTATTTTCGCATTGGCGATATTTGCGATTCTTATGTTTGTATTCGGCTGTGGCTATTGTCTACTTAGCCCACGTAACCCAAAGCACGTATTTACCTTTGGTCGTTACTTCGGTCGTATGTCGAAAGTGTTTGGTATCAAGCTAGAGCTGCGTATCCCTGAAGATGCTTACTCTCGTGGTCAACATGTTTATGTTGCGAACCATCAGAATAACTGGGACCTGTTCACGGTATCATCGGCTGTGACGCCTAAAGTGGTAACTGTTGGTAAGAAAAGTCTAGCGTGGATGCCTCTGTTTGGTCAGCTTTACTGGTTGACGGGTAATATTCTAATCGACCGTGCAAACCGCAGCAAAGCGGTTGGTACGATTGATCAAGTGGTCGATAATCTGAAAGGCAGCGATGTTTCGGTATGGATGTTCCCTGAAGGAACGCGTTCAAGAGGCCGTGGTCTGTTGCCATTTAAAACTGGCGCTTTCCATGCGGCAATTGGCGCAGGCTTACCTATTATACCTATCGTATGTAGCTCTACAGGTGGCGTTAAGCTAAACCGTTGGAACAATGGTCATGTGATTGTGGAAATGCTAGCCCCAATTAATACCGAAGGTTACGACAAGTCGAATGTTCGTGAATTAGCAAACCTAACTCGTGAACAGATGGCGGCTAAGTTGGAAGAGCTAGACAAAGAAGTGGTTGAGCTTAATAAGAAGTAGCTTAAACGCAGAAAACAAATAATAAAAAAGGTTGCCCAGTTGGCAACCTTTTTTGTATCTAATCAGTGCTTAGCTCTGCATTAAGCCACTGACTAAATAGAGTGGAACCTATTTGCGAACTGCAATAGCTTCGATCTCGATACCAACATCTTTTGGTAGACGAGCTACTTCAACACATGAACGTGCAGGGTAGTTTGCAACGCCGTGCTCATCAAAGAATTTACCGTAAACTTCGTTTACTGTGCCGAAGTCGTTTAGGTCTTTAACGAATACAGTTAGCTTAACGATGTCTTTTACAGTCAGGCCAGAAGCTTCTACAACCGCTTTCACGTTGTCTAGAGATTGGCGTGCTTGCTCTGCGATATCAGCAGATACTTCACCAGTTGCTGGGTTTACTGGGATTTGACCAGAAGTCAGTACCATGTTGCCAAGGTCAACGCCTTGTACGTATGGGCCGATTGCAGCTGGAGCCGATTCTGTGTGAAGTACTTTAGTCATTGGTTTATTCCATCAGTTATTAGATAAAAATCGTTTTTCAGTGTGCCTACAAACCGTGGCTAGGTAAAGCGCAAAATACCCCGCACGGGCGAGGTATTTCATAGTTTTTACATTAATCACGTGCTACGCGAAGCTTATCTTTCTGTCACGATCTCGCGAGAGAAGACTTTTTCGCAGTACTTACATTTCAGGCGAATATCTTCATTCTTCTCAAAGATCTTAAAGCTGCTCTCAACCGGCTCGTTGTGAGTAATGCAGTTGGTGTTTGGACACTCAAACACATCGTTGATTTGCTCAGGTAGTTCAAGCGCTAGCTTCTTAACCACTTCGTAATCTTCGATTTGGTTTACCGTTGCGTGAGGTGCGTACAGTGCTAACTTGTTTGCTTGCTCTTCGGTGATAAACACATTCTCAATTTTAAGTAAGTCTTTACCGCCAAGTGCTGAAGAAGGCAGGTTTAAACCAATAGTGACACGCTGATGAGAGTTGTGCATATCAAACAGTTTTAGCACCTTGATCCCGATGTTTGCTGGGATGTGGTCGATAACGGTACCGTTCTTGATTGCTTCAACTTTTAATTGAGTCTCTTTAGACATGATATCTCTCCTCTACAGCGTTTCGTTAAGAACAAGGGCTAGTAATGCTTCACGCGCGTAAACACCATTTTCAGCTTGCTGGAAGTAGTAAGCGTAAGGTGTTTTATCGACATCGACAGTGATTTCATCAACGCGAGGAAGCGGGTGCAGTACCTTCAAGTTATCACGTGCATTTTCTAATAGAGCAGCCGTTAGGATGTAGGCTGACTTGATGTGTGCGTATTCCGACTCATCAAAGCGTTCTTTCTGTACGCGAGTCATGTATAGAACATCCAGCTCAGGAATCACATCTTCCATGTCGGTCAGGAGTTGGTATTTGATGCCAGCTTCGTCAAGCTCTTCACAGATGTAATCAGGCATAGCCAATGCTTCTGGCGCTACAAAGTAGAAACAGATGTTATCGAACTTAGCCAGTGCTTGAGTCAGAGAGTGAACCGTACGGCCGTATTTAAGGTCACCAACGAACGCGACATTAAGGTTGTCTAGGCGGCCTTGTGTCTCAGCGATAGAGAATAGATCAAGCAGGGTTTGTGTTGGGTGTTGGTTAGCACCATCACCAGCGTTGATTACTGGTACACCGTTAGAGAACTCAGACGCTAGGCGCGCTGCACCTTCTTGAGGGTGACGCATTACGTACGCATCAACGTATGAAGAGATAACCTGTACTGAGTCTGCTAGCGTTTCGCCTTTTTTCGCCAGTGAGGTGTTACCGCCGCTGTCGAAACCAATCACATCACCACCGATGCGTTGAATCGCAGTTTCAAAAGAGAGACGAGTTCGCGTTGAAGGTTCGAAGAAGCAGCTAGCCACAACTTTGTTCTTGATAAGTTCTGGGTTTGGTTCTGCTTTAAGCTGACCAGCCGTTTGAACAATTAATTCTAGCTCTTCACGAGAAAGCTCTGGAATTGAGATGATGTGCTTTTGATAGAGCGAATTCGCCATGATCTTCTTCCCCACAATAATGTATTGGCCACAAAAAAGCCCCCCATAATGGGAGGCTTTAAAAAAGTGCTGAAAAGCAGAATAGACCGCCTGGCAAGCATGCTAGCTTACGAGCAATATTAGGTGTTTTCACAATTTTATTATGTGTGATCACAATATTGGTTGGCGTCATTTTCACTACTCTCAGACAAATTGCCGAGAATTATACGCTTTCAATTTGTGAGCGCAAGCGATTACATCAAGCTTTTGTTTACTTTCACTATTCTCAATTAACCGAGTGTTGCGACCATGACAGCTTTGATGGTGTGCATGCGATTCTCCGCTTCATCAAACACGATAGAGTAGTCAGATTCAAACACTTCATCCGTCACTTCCAAACCGTTCATGCCATATTTGTCAGCCACCTGCTGACCGATGACGGTCTCATTATTGTGGAAAGCGGGTAAGCAGTGCATGAATTTCACTTGAGGGTTGCCCGTTAGCTTAATCACATCCATATTCACTTGATATGGTTTCATCACTGCCACACGTTCGTCCCAAGCTTCTGGCGCTTCGCCCATCGATACCCAAACATCGGTGTAGAGGTAGTCACAGCCTTTTACGCCTTCAGCAACGTCTTCAGTCAGCGTGATTCTAGCGCCGGTACCTTGCGCGATAGCTTGGCACTCTTCGACAAGCTGCTCTTCTGGCCAGAAAGCTTTTGGCGCGACAAGGCGAATATCCATGCCCATCTTGGCAGCCCCTACTAATAGAGAGTTACCCATATTGTTACGAGCATCACCTAGGTAAGCAAAGCTGATTTGATGTAGCTGTTTACCGCGACCATGTTCGATCATGGTCAGGAAGTCAGCCAAGATCTGAGTTGGGTGAAATTCATCAGTAAGGCCATTCCACACTGGAACACCAGCATAAGCGCCAAGGTCTTCGACGATGCTCTGACCAAAGCCACGGTACTCGATGCCATCGTACATACGGCCTAATACGCGTGCTGTATCTTTCATTGATTCTTTTTGACCGATCTGAGAGCCCGAAGGACCCAAGTAAGACACTTGAGCGCCTTGATCAAAAGCGGCGACTTCAAACGCACATCGCGTTCGCGTTGATGCCTTTTCAAAGATCAAAGCGATGTTTTTACCAATAAGCTTCTTTTGTTCAGTACCTGCATACTTAGCTTTTTTTAGATCAGCAGACAGATCGAGTAAAAACTGAATCTCTTTAGGAGTAAAGTCTAGTAGTTTTAGAAAGTTACGATTGCGAAGATTAAAGGCCATCTCTCGCTCCTTGCGTATATAGAATCAATGAAGAACCCAGTTAAACATAAAAATGCTATATTTGTGAATATTTATTTTTTTAAATTAATAAAAAAGGCCAGTACAATGGTACTGGCCTAGATGAGTTATGTATTTTTACTCTATTGAGTTATCAGCTTAGATACCGTCTCTTTCGATAGGGCAGCTCATACAACGAGCGCCACCACGGCCACGACCCAGTTCATTACCTGGAATCGTTAGAACTTCGATACCTGCCTTGTCGTACTTCTCGTTGGTGTAAACATTACGTTCGTAACCGATAACCGTGCCCGGTTTCACTGTCAGTACGTTGTTGGCGTCATTCCACTGCTCACGTTCAGCTTCGTAGTTGTCACCACCTGTAGTGATGATCTTAAGCTGATCAAGACCTAGCGCACCTTCAATCGCTGACAGGTAGTTTTCCGCTTTCTCTACGCGCATCTCACCATTCTCTTTTGGTGTTAGGCGCCATGTGTCTAAATCTTTACGAACGATTTCTGGATACACAGAGAAGGTATCGATATCCATGTGTGTCATTACCGTATCAAGGTGCATACATGAACGGTGCTTTGGTAGATCGATAGCGATCACTTCGGTTGCTTGCCCTGACTTAAATAGGCTCGCCGCTAAGTTCTCAACGCCTTGTGGTTTGGTACGCTCAGAGATACCGATAAGTACCGCGCCTTTACCAATAACCAGTACATCGCCGCCTTCAATGTTGGCGTTGTCGTAATGAAGGTCCTCATCACCAAAGTACTTAATGAAGTCTTGTCCTGCAAACACAGGGTGCCAGCGATAGATAGCGCGTAGATGGTTTGTCTCACGTTGACGTGCTGGCTTCATCATTGGGTTTAGCGACACACCGCCATAAACCCAACACGAAGTATCGCGTGTAAATAGGTGGTTAGGCAATGGCTCGATAACGAAATCAAGTGGGCGATGCATTTTAGGAAGCATCGATGATGATTTGATAGGAAGCTCTGAATACGCCAAGCCACCCAGTAAGATTGTCGCTAGATGCTCATTATCCATTTGAGCAAGATAGTTTCTTAAGTCACGAGCAAAGGTAGGCCCATAACGGAAATCTGAGATTTGAGTGTTTAGCAGCCATTCGCGTGCTTGAGGTACGGCAAGCGTCTCTACCAATAAATCGTGCAGTAGCAGTACTTCTACGTCTTGATTACGTAGAGTCTCTGCAAAGGCATCGTGTTCTTCACCAGCAGCTTCCACAGCCAATACGTCATCAAATAGAAGGTCATGACAGTTAGAAGGGGTGAGGTGGGTGAGTGCTCTTTCAGGTCGATTTAGGAGAACTCGTCTTAATTGACCGACTTCGGAGCCAACGTACAGCTTACTCATTTTGCATCCTTACTTTTAATCCAGCGTCTATTTATGACAAGCTTGATCGTAATATGCAAGTTTTAGGGTTTGTGTAAAAATGAAGTATTTTTGAAATTATCCAAACTAAAAACCATTTTTTGTTGGAAATTAGGTGTTAAATTCCAATTGAGTGCGTTTAGCATGGAACAACATTTTTGAGGATCTATGCTCAATCTGCGCTCTGTCTGAAATCTACTTTGCTTATTATTAGTGATTTTTTATTCACTATTATGCATTTTTTAAAAGCAACTTGAGGTTTTATGCATCTCAAAACCAGTTCAGCGTATGCACTCACCATGACTAAGCACGCAATTTCTATTTAATATGCTCAAAAGTGACATTAGAGACGAAATGCTGAAATAGTCACCAGTTAATAAAATGTTGAAAATTTGTTTCTGTGATTTTGGTTTCACTTTTGAATTGATATTACTTCTGTTATCTAGCGATAAACTTATCTTTCTAGGCCTGATCTGGGTGGCTTTTCTGGACGATCCGTGCCATATTTCGTGGCAATCAAATTTGATCTTTTCATAGTCAACACTCTGGAGCAGACACATGTCTCACGAAGATGAATATCTATCAGTAGCGGAATTAATTGAATTTCAAAAGGAAGAGACTCGCGACATCATTGAAGCACTAATTGAAGATGGTAGCGATCCTGAAGCTCTATACGATATCGAGCATCACCTATTTGCTGAAGATTTCGAAGTGCTTGAGAAAGCCGTTGTTGAAGCATTCAAAATGGGTTTTGAAGTACTTGAAGCTGAAGAGACAGAAGACGAAGATGGCAACAAGCTACTTTGTTGTGATGCGACTATGCAGTCAGCTCTAGATGCAGAAGCGATCGATGCGCAAGTTGAGAAGCTTGTGAACCTTGCAGAGAAATTCGACATTATCTACGACGGTTGGGGCACTTACTACGAACACCCCTACGATTCTGAAGAGGATGACGAACCCTACGACTCTGATGAAGAGTAAAAGTGAGAATTATTGAGAGCCTCGCCATATGGTGAGGTTTTTTTTAACTCTAATTTTATTTTTACCATCCATACGACTTTTTGAGGTGAGAATGTGTGATAGGTTTAATGTTAACTAGATAATGAGTTAGCGACATTCAAATGACGGAAATCATTTACGACATCAAGACAAAAACATTAAAACCTTTCACTTATAAAAAGCCATTGGTGTTCGTTGATGATAATGGAGAGCTTCAATATGAATACTCTCATAACAAAGAAAGTCATGTTCATATTAAGAAGGTTATCTTCTTGAACTTGGTTGGTTACGAGAAGCTTAAACGGCTTGATGAGAAGGGTAAGCCAATGAAAGGTGAGTATGGCAACACTATTTTCACCAAGGGAAAGCTGTTTTCATTTGAGCCTCTGGATTGTGTTAATGAGTTTATTCTTGCAAAACACGTTGAGAAAGATGCAGAAGAGTCCCAACAAGCCTCTAAAGCTCTCACTCATTACTTCAGGTTTATATTGGATGCTCAAGCGAAGTGGGATAGTAAATATGGCAATGAAGATTACGATCCCTTTATCGACCCTCCTCGCCCTGCTTGGGATAAGTTTGCTGTTAGAAAAAACCTCCGCGCCACTTTCATGTACAGAGAAGCGGTCAAAAAGACAACGCTAAACGGGACAGGGTTAGCTCGAACGACCGCCGTATCGTATGTACGTTCAGTTGTAGAGTTTTACAAGCATCATCTCAGACAGGGTATGAGGTTTAATAACCCTCCGTTTGAATTTGAAACTTTGCTAATTGGCATTGAAAACAGTGGCACTCACATGAGCGCTTACAGTCGTAAGGTGATACAAACCACCGATTTAAAACTGAGTTTCCCAAAGTCAAAGCGAAACGATGGAGGTAAGTTACCTAATGCAAGACGCGACCTAAAGCCACTGACAAACAGTGAATGGGAAGAGGTTAAGAATGTCCTGGTTAACACCCAGCGAATCATTAAGAATGTTAATCGCGAAGAAAAGTTGGTTAGCCTACCTGAAGAGTATTGCTTATTGTTGCGCGTCTACCGCTACACGGGGTTGCGTAAGGAGGAAGGCGCAAGTTTGCACCTAGGGCAAGTGGTTCGCCCTGATATGAAAACGGCTCAATTGAGGCTGGGTGTGGGCGACCAATATGGCTCTCTCACTAAAGATCCGAGTGGTGGTTACAACAATAAGTCTCGACGCACCATCATTCCTAGTTCATTGATGCTCGAACTTTACAACTACAGCCATTCACCAAGATACAAAAAACGCTTGGCGAAATTTAAAGAACGGTGCATGGCTGAGAGAGAGGCGGGGAACGATGCCTACTTTGACGGGACTGATGGGGTTGATGAAAACAAACAATACCTTTTCATTAGCAACTCTGGCGTACCGTTGTTTAGGAAACTAGAAGAAATCAATACTCGATGGAATGAGGTCAGGAAAACAGCCGCTATCAATTTACCGAATGAAATTGATTCGGTAGTTCACAACTTACGCTCGACCTTTGCGGTCTCGGCTTTTCGGACATTGTTAAAGAAAATGGACGCAGACGAGGCTCTAAAAATAGTATCAGCATTTCTTGGTCATGAAGATTTATCCACAACACTGTTGTACCTACAAATTGCTCAGGACAAGCCAACTGGGGATGAAATTTGGGAAGATGTGTTGGATTACGTTGGTGTGTTCGATGAAGAGGGCGACTTGGATGATTTGCCTGAGTTTGAAGAAGTGTCTAAAAAACTTGAGGAATCAAAGAAAAAATGAGCCGTAAAAACTTCACCCCTGTTTTCCTTGATGAGGCATTTTATGAGGCACCAGCCGCTTGTGTTGAGCCACTTCACTTGGATGAGTTGAAATTGACGTGTAACGGCACTACAAGTCATTTTATTCAGCTGCTATATAAAGGCGCTCCTAACTATTCTCAGCGAGGCAAAAAAATAGGAGGTGTGGATTATGTACCTGTTGGTGGTAGAGAAGTTTTTGTCCGAGATGTCTACCGTCTTCTAAAAACGGATTTCAACCGCACAAAGAGAAGATATTTTGAACATTTGAAGCTATACCTTCGCTGGCTGGATAATAATCACCTAGAACCTATTAATGGCGACTACTTTGCCCCAGAACTATACGCGGCTTACATGGATTATCATCAAGAAAAATGTAACCAAGGTATGCAAAAGTTAGCAACGTGGAGTATCGCTAAAGCTATGGTTAGCTTTTTTCTTAAAGCAAATAACCGCTCAGTCGAGGCAAAGCAATTAATATCAATAAAAGGTACCAAAAAACAGACTGTTCCACATAAAGGCATCGATGTTGTTGGGGAGTTTAAGCCGCTTGTTCGACGGTTTATTGCGGCGTTTAGAGAGTTTAGAAAACATTTTTCAGAGGGCACTAAACCTAGCATTCATCCACTTTGGAGTGAGGAACTTTTCAATCAACAAGCCGAGAAAAATGGGTGGAGCGTAAAAAAAAGAAATCAGATTAAAGGGAGGTTTAAACATGCTGTAGCAAGAGAGAACTCTGCAAGAAACCACTTTTCCCGATTGGCCGCGATGCTCGCATTTTGCTTCACGGGTCAAAACACAGCCCCCCTTTTAAACCTTCGCTTTAGCGATATTCGGTTTACTGCTAAATCGAATGGCAAAGTCTACTTTGACATGACCAAGGCGCGTGCAAATTATTTAGGTTTTGATACTTCGCTTGGTTTTCATAAAAAAACACAAGAGTTTCTCCACCAATGGATAAAAATCTCGATGTCGCTCCAGAAAAACTCTGGAACAGAATGGGTGTTCCCCTATTTCAGGACATCAGGCGATATTCAAGGGGCCATTGATGCAGATCAAACTAAACCTCATGAGAGCATCAATGTGTACACTAAGACATTAGGGCTTGTACATGTAACACCCTCAAAACTGCGCCAAACGAAGATTGATACATTAATGAAAGTGACAGAAGATATTTGGTTAGTGTCGATGTCAGCGAATAACTCAATTGAAGTTCTTGCAGCTAATTATTCTGACGGTAATGAAAGCGATCATAGAACGAGTTTAGCGGCAAACGCTGACGCGTTGTACGACTTTTCGAGAAATGGTACAGATCCTCATGAGGCGGCGAATAAATCGAAGTTTAATCATGCCAATGTACTGAGCGACTACGACTACAAAAGGCTGCGCAAAGAAGAAACCGCGAACGACACTCAAACCCCTCTTGGCGTTCGCTGTAAGGACTCCTCACAAGGTGTTGCCGCAAGAATTAAGAAAAACCTTGAAAATATGGGGGTCAAACAGCCAGAAAAGGAGCAACGTTGCACCGATTTCCTTGGCTGCTTCGAATGTTCTTATCATCGATTGGTGTCTGAGGTCGAGGATATTTGGCTAATGCTGTCCTTCAACGACACACTACAAGAAATGAAGGCTTACCCAGCGATTAATAGTCTTCCAACGGATAAGTTTTATAAGCTGTGTAACACAATAGAATCGATTTTAAAGGATTTTAAAGAGGTTGCGCCTGATAACTACACCCAAGCGCTAGAAATGCACAGCAATGGCCCTCATCCGCTTTATAGTGATGGATATAGCCTAATGGACTTACTGGAGACATTTTAACAATGAATGACAAACCAAATAAGCACCATAACGCTGTTCCATCAGCTCCCATTCAGAAGTCTGGAACGGCATTCTTAATCGAGGGGTTAGACAGGCTCTCCGCCGCAGATAAACCATACCACGTTGATGAGTGGGACTTTTCAACGTCGCATGTCGTTGGTGTGCGGTATCGATTAACCGTGAGCTTTACTGCTACCGAGCCAGAGTATGTGAATGCAATACAGGACGTTTTATATAAGTTCTATCACCACTCAAAAAAAGAGAGTTCCTTGCCCTTATCGGTCGCTCAAATGACGACTATGAAGGGGTCACTACAGCATATTGCAGGCTGCTTGGAGAGGACAGATTGGAGTCAGCTAAATAACGTCAGGCAGTGGAAATTATTTATTCGCCGCCTAAAAAATAGACAATTAAGCCGTTCAATAGTGAGTCAAATTCTTACAGCATTAAATAAGCTGACTGCTGTTGGTTTGCTTGATTCATATGTTGATACGAAGGAGTTAAAAAAGTGCGCAACTAGGAAAGAAGGTAAGCAGCATGTGGCCATTCCGCATAGGTTGTATCAATGTATCATGAATCATGCTTTAAAAACCGTTGAAAAATACCATCCGTATCGCCATGAGATTTCATTGGTGATGGGAGAAGCTTATGACATTCACGAGCAAGTTGATAATAGGGAAAGGCTTGTTAAAAAAGGGAAAGGCTCTGGCCGAAAAGAGCTATCAATGACCTCTACCGCCCAACAAAATAGAACGACCACGGCTATAAAAAGGATTGAGCATCGCATTCCTGATTTCAAGGTAAACCTGCGCGCTGGGGACTTGTCTGCCATCCTGACCAGTTGTTTGGTGGTAGTTCAGGGGTTTTCAGGTGTTAGAATTGGCGAGGCCGTGTCTTTCAACAAAGACAGCGCAGATGATGTGATGGTTAACGGTAAGCCTGTTACCATACTCACAGGTGAGACAAGCAAAGGAAAGGGTGGAATACCTACTCTTGCCACTTGGCAATCACACACTGTAGTAAAAATAGCACTAGAACTGGCCTATGACATGATGGCGTCAACTCGCGAGATTTATCACAATCGCGTTGATAGAAAAGAAGCGGAAGGTGAAACGGCAGAAAAAATCGCACACATGAGAAAACAATTGTGTTCCGCATTTTTGGTGCCTGTAGCTTCACGACAAGACGGTGATAACTATATATTCAGCCCTAAGGCTTCACTAAGAACATATATAAAAAACCTAGGATACAAGGCCACGCCAGAGGATGTTGAAGAGTTTAATATGCTGAACCCCACAAGGGATGGGCAATTATACTTAGGTGGCACATACACTGGTCTAAGCTCCCATGACTTTAGAAGGACATTTGCAGTTTTCTTTGTGCGCTACGGGTTCGGCACGGCTTCGGGAATCAAATTTCAATTCAAACATCAAAATATCAATATGTCAGGTTATTACGCTAATAATGCGGTATTGGCACAGCTGAATGATCTCCTAATGGATGAAGAGATATTAAACGATTTGAAAGAGGCGGGGATTGATTTGGGGGTGGACGTTTTCGATGAGATCTACAATGACAGTGAGCATTTGAGTGGGGTAAAGGGCGAGGAAATTATGCAGGAGCGATTGGAGCAATTGAAAGCTGGAAATCACATATTCATGACTCGTTCAGAAATTGAAGAGAACATTCGTCGAGGAAATTTCCATATCATGCAACTTCCGAGCGGTGCATATTGTACTAATGCTTCGTGCGATCGAGTGTGTGGCACACAGCTATTCCGAGCGGAGATCAAAGAGTGCGCTCATAAAGTTGTGACCGATAAGGGAGCGAAGATAATTGCTAGACAAAGAGAGCGTTTGATTGCCAAGTTTACGGATCTTAACACTGGCGACCCACTAAAAAGTTCAATTCTGACTGGCTTAAAACAGAAGATACAAGTGGAAGAGCTAACGCTTAAAGTTCATGAGATTCCTTATATGCCGTTTAACGATGAAATTAAAGCGAAATAGTAATGACTGACGATGCACTAAAAAGACTCATACAAGAAGAGAAATCGCTTTCCGCTGAAGAGAAGTTACATAAAGCGCTTGAACGATTGCTAGCAGGTAAGCCTCTGCGCACAAAAGCAAAGGGGCTACTCACCTTAAATAAAATAAATAATGAAGCCGGTTTAGGGCGTAGCTACATCCATAAATTTAAAAAATTCATCGATAATGTGGCTGAAGATGCTATTGAAAATTACAACAATCCTGAGAAGCCTGAGCTAGGTACTCAAGACTTATCTGAGCATATAGTAGATGGAGAGGATATCAGTGAGATTGAAAAGCTCAGAGAAGAATTAAAACACCAAATTAACCTAAAGGAAGATTATCGCAAAGAGAGAAATGAGCTTTTTGCTATCAATGACGAGTTAGAGGTATTGAATAAATCACTTATGTTCCGTGTATATGAGCTTCAACAAGAGATTGAAGGCGAACTTGTTGAATATGAGCACCTTAAAACTAACCAGAAACTGGATTAATCGTCATTTTAGTTGTGAATGGTACAAACTAGTTCATGTTAGGGCAATAAATCCCGCACATCGCAACCAAGAATGCTTGCCAACTGGTACGCTTTTTCTAGAGTGATGTTGACCTCCCCTCTTTCTATGCGACCGACATAGCTTCGGTCGATGTCTGCTGAAATAGCCAATTTATCCTGAGATATACCTTTGAGCTTACGCTCTCTACGTAAGTTATCCCCAAACCGTTTTGCTAAGTCTTTCATTTTAAATGGTACTCAAAATGAAAGAATATCCTTCATTGCGGATTATATAGCCACGGACTATAATCCGCATTTTTGATTCGTAGTTGAGCTCTTATGACGAAGAAAACATCGATTAATGAATACATTTTTACCCTATTCATCGAGAAAGGACTTGATGGATTAACTGTTCCTGCCTTGAGGGACGAACTACTAACGATTACGGAAGAATTTAAGGACATAACGGAAGCGCGTAAATTTCTTTATCGTCAGTTATTGCCTTTAGAAAAGAAAGGACTGCTTTGGACTCAGGGCCAAGGGCGGACAAGAACATACCACAAATCAGAGCAGTTCAAAGAAACTGTATTCAAACCGAAAAAGCGTAAGCAACAGAAGCTAAAAACAGTTGTAAAAAATTCGGATGAAGTACTTACCCTAGATGAGCTGACTTTGGAACGACGAAAGTATGAAGCTGAACTTGCGATAGCTTTAGCTGAGATCGAAGAATTTCAACTATTGTCTGAAAGGTTACCTTCGCAGAAATCATCATTGTTAAAACTATCCGAAGAGACTAGAGAACGTTCTGTTAGATATCTAGCCAAAATAAATGTCCTTAATCACGCCCTAAACTTTAGTAATTATGGGGAAGTAAAATGTTAAGACTATGGCAAGAGGAGTGTGTTGGTTCGGCTTTAGAAAAGTATCTTGCTGGGCATTCGCATTTTCAGGTTCAGGCTACTCCAGGGGCTGGAAAAACGGTGGCCGCTGCCGAAATCGCCAAAAGGCTGTATGACTTAGACAAAATTGACCTGGTCCTCTGTTTTTCGCCATCATTAACGATTGCTGATGGTATCAAGAGTACCTTTTCATGGCGATTGGGGTGCTCTTTTACCGGTGGACTTGGTTCAATAGGCGCATCGTTTACGTACCAGAGTATGAAATACCTTAGAGACAGCTTTTGGGAAACAATTAAAAAGCACCGCGTATTGGTTGTATTTGATGAGATTCACCATTGTTCAGGTGATGAAATTGAAAATGCCAATGTATGGGGTGAACAAATTTTGAAACAAATTCAAGGGATTGCTGCGTTTACATTATCCCTATCTGGCACTCCTTGGCGCTCAGATTTACTGCCAATTACGTTAGCACAGTATTCTGACGCAGAAGGTCGTATCCACTGCGATTATCAATACGGTTTAAAGCAAGCGATTATCGATAAGGTCTGTCGTTCACCTAAAATTGTACTAATTGATAATGATCGCTTATCTATCTCAGAAAGTGGACAATCGAAGTCCTTTTCGTCAATTCCTGAACTTTTAAAGCAATCAGCAACCCCGTATCAAAGCATTTTACAAAATATTGATGCAATGACCTATGTACTTGGTCTTGGTTGTAAAAAGCTAGCAGAAATACGTATAGATAACCCTAATGCCGGTGGTTTGGTTGTTGCTTCATCGGTAGGACATGCAATCGAAATTCAGAAAATTTTGGCTGAGACCTATGAACAAAGCACAGAGGTCGTCACTTACTATCATGAAAGTCCGTTAGAGAAAATCAACGGGTATCGGGACGGTATGACTCAATGGATTATCAGTGTTGGAATGATTAGTGAGGGTACCGATATTCCACGTCTACAAGTTTGCTGCCATTTAAGTTTTGTGAAAACCGAACTTTATTTCAGACAAGTTTTAGGGCGGATTTTACGGACGAATGCATCCGCGAACCAGCAGGCATGGTTATACACTTTTGCTGAAGAAAGTCTGGTGAGCTTTGCAGAGCAAATCGAGAAAGATATTCCGGACTCATGTCTGTATATCAAACCAGAGAGTTTGCAGCATAGGCTTCCATTATCTATTCCATCAGATCGAACCTATTTCTCCGAACAACAGAAGAGAAAAACTGATATTGGAAGCAAGCAACTTAGTTGGGATAAAGAGCATGCGGGAAAACAGTCAACCATATCTGCGTACTCAGCTTCTTCTGGGCAGTTGTATTTAGGAAATTTCAGAGAGCGCGTAATCGCTGCATTTCTGTAATAAATATTTTTAATATTAAACAATACGTTAGTGAGGTCTTGATATGTTCTACATTGGTGTTAGCCATTATTACGCGACGGGTGAAGGCGCCACAATTTATGTTGCTAGCGGTAGCGAAGAATCAATACGGGCAGCCATTCCAGAGTATTTTCATCTTGGGCTCACTATTTTAACCCCTTCAGAGTGGCTAAAAGCGGCTGCAGGGGACTGTGAGGATGAATATCATCAATCGGAAGCGGAAGACCTGAAAACCTATTTACCAATCTTATGGAAGCAAATTGAGGAAAGAGCGTTAGAAAGAGGATGTCATCTGGACTTTTTCATGAAGCACCATTTTAACTATGCCTAATACGGACTAGGCGGTTTCAGTGAAGGTTTTATATTTCGACATGCTTAGTTTGTTCTATTCGAATGAATATTTTCACCATAATGTAAGTGTACATGCCAAGTATAAAGAATGGTTCGATACACGCACAAATACACTTTTCGAAATAGTGGAGCCTGATTATCAGGCTATCGAAAAGCTAAGAAATGCATCGTCAGAAGCGGGGCTACTACTATACCCTTTGGGGGCTTTTTATAATCGAGCATATCTTATTGAACATGGTGTTTTTTCCACTGATGAATTAGCGCCTGATACAGAATTACCCTTCAGGGTGCACATGAACGACCCTGTGCGTCGGATGATAGCTCACGCGTATGGGGTGAATGCCAAATGGTACGTCTGCGGAGAAATTGGCTCTGATGAACGATTACAACCCTATTCAGGACGTTACTTACGTTCAGAGTTTGGCAAGGGCGTCACTAGGGAACTTATCTCCCAAATAAGTAGCTTAAAATCCGCGGAATAGTGATTGATTATGGTTATTGCAATTTACCGGAAAGGCTACGCATCACACATAGTATGAGCGTAACCATAATCTGGGTTAGATTAGTTCAAAACTCTCGGCCATAGTTTTTCCAGCCTGAGCGGACTTACCGTCAATGATTTTGTATTTAATACCAGATGCAACACCCATGAATTAGTACAAATAAGTGGACATAAAACGAGTTGTTGAGTTCGAAGTTCTCTTGGGCACTCTTTGTCATGAATGCTCACCTTTTCATAGGATTCTGATAACAAGTCAGTGATCTTAGTCTTGAGGTTACTTGCACCTTTAGGGATCTCATGTTTACCCTTCACAAAATCATTTTTTGTAGGGATATCGATAAATGCCGGTTCCATTACCGCCCCATCATAGTTCCAATCGGTCATGATGAACTCTACCATTTCACACCATTCCGTCACGTCGTCTTTTTGTTGACTCAGTTTTTGCAAAACGTTTCGAGGATAGAAAGCGTCAACGGATAACTTGCAATTCTCAGTCCCGATAGAAGCTTCGGAATCGTATATGAAGGCTAAATCAGATTTATCACGGGGAATATCAACAACTTTTACTTTGATTTTATATCGATTTGTCAAAACGTCATTTTCAAGATCAGCGGCCAGATGTGGTTCATGTCCCATACAAACTAACATCATTTCTTCGACAGCTTTATTTGGTTCGGCTTCTTTACAAGCTTCAAACTGCTTATAAGGGAAGTTAGCTATCAAGTCACATTGAGGGCGATCTTCAAGCTTGCTTCGATAAAATTGGGCATCAATGGCTTATGGGTAATATCACCGTAGATAACCCCCTTGATATGTGAAGAGTTTTTATGCAACTGTGGTGTCAATCACAAAGTTGATGGTTTGTTGAGTGATTATTCTATTTATGTATAGATATTTACATTTTACCCTGTTAGTTTTCTTCGACTTGTTATTTGTTGTTTTTAATATTGTTATTAAGGGGTTACATTAGAGTGTGCTTTGAAACGTCTCGTGATCGGAACTGTATTGCTAATCATTATTTATTCAAATTATGTGAGCACCTTGAAAGATATCCGGATAAGATCTTCGCTCGATCTCGAAACGGTAGTATTAAAAATAAAAATGCAATTGCGTATATTGAACAACAGAGGATTACCTTAAAGAGAGCAGGAGTGAAGCCTGGTGATCGTATTGGAATCTTAGTTGACAGAGATGAATTTTTACCGCTGCCCTTGTTGACTTGCTTACTGGATGGCTATGTATATGTTCCGTTAGATAAACATTATCCCCAAGAGCGCACAAAGTACATACTGGAAAAGTCACGTTGTCAGTATGTCATCACGGATGAACCAGAACACCCAAATTTAATAGATGTAGAGAGAAGTCACCGAATACCTCACCAGTCTAGCCGTGATCTCCCACTGTCGGCACACTTGTCGGCAATAGAACCTCCAGCGGAAGATGCTTTGGCCTATATCATCTTTACCTCAGGTTCAACAGGAAAACCAAAAGGGGTGTCCGTTCGTCATCAAGGCATAGCGCAGTTGGTAAACTGGACTCAATGTACCTACAGAGCAGAAGAAATCGACTTGGTTTTAGCCAGCACCTCAACTTGTTTCGATATCAGCGTTTTTGAACTCGTTTGCATACCTGCGAGTGGGGGGAGCATGTACGTGGTTGAAAATGCTTTAGATCTCGCTAACCCCTTAGAAGCAGACCTTACTCTTATAAATAGTGTACCGTCGGTTGTAACCGAAGTATTGAAGTTTACTGATCTTCCTGAGTCGTTGATTACTATCAACTTTGGTGGTGAGCCATTGCCCCTTAGTCTTGCTCAAAATCTCCATAAAAACTTCAGAGTCTTGAATTTATATGGACCGAGTGAGGACACAGTCTACTCCACCTTCTTTGAATACGGTGGGGAAGAAAGTATGTACATTGGTGAGCCCATTATGGGCACTCGTGCCTATGTGGTGGATACTCAAGGAAACCTTCTTCCCGATGGAGAATTAGGCGAGCTAGTTCTTGCTGGACAGGGATTAGCCGCTGGTTATTGGGAGGAACCGTTGAAAACGGAACAAGTCTTTGTGTATTTGGAACAGGCAAAAGAAAAAGTATATAAAACAGGAGATTTGGTAAGACGTGAAGATAGCGGACTGAGGTTTTGTGGGCGCCGAGATCAACAAGTTAAAATGCGAGGGTTTCGCATAGAGTTGACGGAGATAGAAAATACTATTTATCAGCTTCATGGTGTCTCGCAATGTTGTGTCATGAAGATAGAAGAAGGGTATGACAAATTGGTGTGCCTATACGTGGGTGATGAATCGATTACACCTAATGCAGTTAGGGACTTATGCCAACGTGAATTGCCAAACTACATGGTACCAACTCATATCCAAAAGGTTGTGGCGTTACCTCAAACACCAGCAGGAAAGACAGACAGGCAACGGTGCGTAGTTGATTATAAAAACAGGAGCAATTCGAGCGATAGGCACTTTAACTCTTTAGAAGATATTCAGACTTTGCTTACTGCTGTGATGTCGAACTCTACAACTCAAACTTTCAGTGACATGGGGATCAACTCTATGCAACTTCTAAGCATAAAAATGATTCTAAAACGAGAGCTTGGTATGGATGAAACGTTAGAGGAATTGAATGCGACTTCACCCGTGCAAAGCTTATCGTCATGGTTGACCCTGCCCAACAAGATAATTGAAGAAGTATTGCCTCCTCCTCAGGATATTTACCCCTTGAGCGAAACTCAGCAACGTTTCGTTTTTGCTCAAGAAAAAATGCAAATCAATGATCGTGTTTCGTATGGATTTACCTTTAAGGATACCTCGGTAAGTGACGTTTACGCTTTGGCCGAGCACATTGTCCGTAATGAAATATTCCAGACAGGGTTTTACTTGAAAGAACAGGTTTGGTTGGCTAAAACCACTCTCCCAGCGAAAGTGCTCCATCTGGGTAACAGTGCTTCGTTTGAAGAGTTATTGGCTCAAGTTAATCAGCAGATGTTGTTCAATGGCAACGCCCTTTGTTTCGTTGGATTCGGCCATGTGAATGGCTCCCCAGCTATACTGATCAACGCATTTCATGGTTTACTGGATGGCTTCACAAAGTCCCTCATAGTTGAAGATATTTGCGAATATCTCACCCACCAGCGAGTAACACTAAGGCCTGCTCTCAGTCAAGTTATCCCATCTACTTATTATTTCACTTTAGAGATGGCAAGACAGATCCAGGCCCGCTATCCAAGGCCCAATAGGCTTGTGTCTGAGTCGATAGCGGAACACGTTGGGGAAATGATCGCACTTGATTTAGCCGACGAATACTTCGTTACAATTTGCGACTATCTTCAAGCTACGAATATTTCCGAGCATACCCTTTTTTCGGTTTCTCTATTGAGAGCGCTGGCCCGACACTATTCAATAAACGGTACTGTTGTTTCTCCCGTTGTGAATCGAGAATATTATCAAGAGCGGAGTTATGGTTGTTTTATCAATGTGTTGGCGATCAATTATGCCAACTTTGATTTACCGTTGCTCAGCGATGCCTTGGGATCTAATCGGCATAGCCTGAATGATGCTCTCGAATTCAAAAAGGCCAGTTATCTAGACGTGCTTGAGTGTTGCTCTGGGTATGCCTCCCATATTGTTGTCGTAGGAGGGGTGCAGGAAAACTTTAATGCTCGTTTATCCGAACTCGGGGTTGTGGATCATGATATTGATGGTTATCTGCCTTGCGCTAAAAACCCGATAACGTTTTTCTACGAGAAAATACCCGGTTCCTACCGAGTCAGAATTATCTATAACCGTTCGGTGGTGGCGGCAGAGTTAATATCTGAAGTGATCTCAGACATGAAGCGTGAGCTTATCTCGTTATAAACACCAGAGAGTCAAGATGAATTCAAGAACTTACAGCACTACGTTGTCGAACGTGACCGGTGCGAACGACAAGCTAATTGGCGCGGCACTTATTTATTCATATATGTGTGTGACGGATATGAAAACAGACTTATCCTTTAGCATCTCAGGTAAGGTATACAATCTGTCACATATTGAATCTGATATTGACTCTCTGACTTTAGCTGAGTTTGCCGATTGTCTTACTGGAGGTTCAGTTTTAGAGGCTGATAGCATTCACTCAACTTTGTTTAATCTTGATGGTAAGCCCATTGAGCTACCTCATCAACATAGTACCACTATCAGGCTAGATGCTAGTTTGTCTTCAACCATCCGTTTGAGTATTTTGTCTAAAAACAATGGACAAACATCAGATTTTTACGATGCGATACTCTCGGTATTTAAGACACTGCTGAAACAGGTGAATTGTTCTTTGCCGCTGAAAAAGCTGAGGCTAGTTGAAGACACGGTTTTGACGCCACAGCATGAGTTCGATCACCAGTACCTTAACCATATTCGTCATTATCTAGAGCAATACCCAGACAAGGTATTTGCCTATTCGCGTTACGGTCAGATAACCAACAGGTGTGTTATCAACCGTATTGAGTATCAAAGGTTGCAATTGAAAAAATCGGGTGCTCAGCCAGGTGACCGTATTGGGATTTTGGTAGATCGGGATGAGACACTTGCTATTCCATTGCTAGCTTGTTTGTTTGATGGCTACACCTATGTTCCACTAGACAAGCACTATCCGTCAGATCGGGTTGCTTACATTTTGGAAAAGGCCGCTTGTCGCTTTGTTATTTCAGATGAGCCAGACCATGAAAAGCTTTCATCTATCGAACCGAGTCGTATTTTGGATAATCGCGTGACCGATCACGTCATGTCAGTGGAACATCTCTCTCCACTTCATACGCTCACAGCAGACAGTCTGGCTTATATTATTTTCACTTCAGGCTCGACAGGGCAACCGAAGGGGGTCTCAGTTTGCCATCGTGGGGTCGATCAGCTGGCCTACTGGAGTCGCCAAAACTACACGGATGAAGAGATGAGTCTCGTTGTGGCAAGTACATCTATTTGTTTCGACCTGAGTATTTTTGAATTGATTTGTGTGCCAGCGTGCGGTGGAACGATGTATGTGGTTGAAAATGCCTTGGAGTTATTTAAGCCAGTCGAACTGCCCCTCTCACTGCTCAATAGCGTGCCTTCAGTGGTCACTGAAATAGTCAATGCTTCGATACTGCCTGCCTCACTAAAAACGATTAATTTGGCAGGGGAGCCTCTTCCAGTAACTCTTGCGCAAACGCTCAGTAAAAGCTTTCGAATTCTTAACCTTTATGGGCCGAGTGAAGATACAACCTACTCGACGTATTTTGAGTATGGGGGAGAAAGCAGTATGTCTATCGGTATTCCTCTGGTTGGCACAGCGATTTGCGTCTTGGACAAACATAATCGTCTACTTCCCGATGGTGCATTGGGCGAATTAGCCTTGTTAGGAGCAGGGCTGGCTGCCGGCTATTGGGACGAAGAAGAAAAAACTTCTGAAGTTTTTATTCACCTTGATCATGTTGGGGGGAGAGTATACAAGACGGGTGATTTGATAAGGCGGGAACAAGGTCTGTTGACATATTTGGGTCGGCGTGATCATCAGGTCAAAATACGGGGTTTTCGTATTGAACTGACAGAAATTGAAAATGTGCTTTACCACAACTCCGCGATTAGCCAGTGTTGCGTGATGAAGTTAGACGGTGAGTACGATCAATTGGCATGTGTTTACGCCGGTGATGATGATTTGTGCGATAAGACATTACAGAACTTGTGCAAGCAAAGTTTGCCTGACTATATGGTGCCATCACTGTTTTATCGGATGACGGAGTTGCCCTGTACACCTTCAGGAAAAATTGATAGGAAACAGTGTCTCAGTATATTGAATCATCAGCGTCCTAAATTGAGTGTTCACGCAGAGCAACCGAGTCTAATAAGGTATATTGAGCGACTTCTTGGTATCCAGATTCAAGACCCTCACCAGACCTTGAAGGATTTAGGGGTGAACTCACTGCAATTTGTCAAACTTATGACAGAACTGAAATCATCCGATCGCTATCGAGATAGGGTAAAAGCCGTTGATAGTAGCCTAACACTTTTGGAAATAATCCAATTGCTGGAAGGAGAGCAACGGGAATTCCACCAGGAGGTCTCAACTTCTCCTGCCTTGTTTGAGCAATTAAAAGAGAGCTGTATTGCCAATGCGATTGAAGAAGCTGAGATCTCTCTTTATCAAGATAATGTGCTGCACTCAAGCTGCTATCAGTCGACTAAGAAACATCAATGGCAGCGTAATCCAGTAAAGCACTTGGGTTGTATTTCAAAAATTGTCAACTTGCTATTAGCGCTTAAACTTCATCAAGAAAATCTGTTGCCGATGTACAGTCGCGTATCCGACTTGTTAGGTAATGAATTCAGTTTGGTGTTCGGGGATGAGATTGAGGTACACCACCTACTTAATCACAGCCATGGTATCGTCGAAGGCTTCGATTTTGAAGTGTTCTGCGACACTCACACAATAGAAGAGTATAGAACTCAATTGTTGAATCACCACTCTCGGCATTTTGTGGTCGGAGAGAGTTTTGCTTACTCATTCGTCGGTCCGTTACTTTTTGCTGGTTTGGTTGAAAAAAAATTCGCTAGGTCATACGGAGAGATTCTCAGTGAGTATGTACTTGAACCATTGCATATAGACCTTGTTCAGAATGTTAATGGTCAAGATATAACGCTCAAGTGGGCACGACAGGTGGGAATGGCAGCGGTTCTTTCATCAGCCTCGCTTCCAGCAGGCTCGGAAAAAACTCGAATTACTCATGCTGATCTATCCGTTATCGGACAATGTTTCTTGAACGAAAGTAACGGCGGTCTGGGTTTCTTAACCGATCAGACTTTAAGTTTTCTGGATGATCATGGTCAAGCCCTAGTTAATCACCCCGTTTACTACTACAACCACTGTGGCTTGTTTGGATTTTACAATGGCATTGAAGGTCACCTTGGTGATACCGAAAAAAATCAATGTGGATTGTTTATAGATCGTGTGGGGGGGCGCATTATGACAGTGTCTGCTGAGCACAATCCTGCGGTAACTCTCTTTATTGATATGCTCGAAAAATGCGGTTTCTCGCAAACACTTGAGTCAGAAAAGCAACACTCTATTCGTCAAGAAAAGGTTGAAATTGATGGGCTCTATAGTGATGGAGTGTACACAATTCAAGTGAGTACTCGGGGGGAAAAAACGCAATTATCTGTTCAGCATATTGTTGTGAATAAACAAGCCAACCTGCAAGAGGTTTATGGTTTAACTAAACTGGATAACTTGTATCCAATATATAGCTTAGATCAACCTGACTATCTTGTCAGCGGGTCTGTGTCGTTTTATTCACAGAATGGGCAAGGCTTTATGAGAAAAGGACTAAGATGCATGAAAAGGATCCAAAATGTCAGCGAGTAGAGCGAATATTGAATCAATAGTCTATCAGCATGCGATTAAATCTCCCTTGTTATATGTCGACCAAATTAAGGGCAAAAAGCTCTACTTAAAGTTGGAGTGTATGCAGCCAACGGGTTCGTTTAAGGTGCGAGGCGCTGCTTATGCTATGAGTGTCATTGAGTCAGATAAGACGATCATCTCAAACTCAGCAGGAAACCATGCCTTTTCATTGAGTCAAGTGGCCGGGGAAACTCGCAAAGTAAAACTGGTGCTGCCCGCTTCAATACCCAGTAAAAAATTGGCCAATATACGCAGCAAATTCAATGATATCGAGTTAGTCGACGGGGATTATGATGCCGCTGAAAACCGAGCGATAGAGTATCGGAATATTGAGGGATACTATTATTTGTCGCCATACAATGACCCTTTATTGATCAATGGCATTTTAACGCTTGGTTGGGAGATTTTCGATGAACTGGAAGAAGCCGCGATTGTGAGTCCTATCGGAGGAGGAGGGCTTTGTTCAGGGGTCTTTAGCAGTGTGCAAGACCGGACGAAATTTAGTGTGTATGGCGTGGAGTCTATTCAGTCCTGTGCGATGACATATGCACTTCAGCACGGTGGTATCGACCCCGTGCCTATTGGTGAGACTATTGCTCAAGGCTTAGCTGGAAACATTGAAAAGGGCAGTATCACATACGATATCTTAAAAATAAACCCCAATGGCACGACAACGGTGAGCGATAGCGAAATAATCGAGGCGATTGAGTATATCTATAACAAAATAGGCTTAGTGGTTGAACCCGCAGGGGCCGTGGGATTGGCTGCATTGTTAGCGGGCAAAATCACGACACCTCATAACACCTTAGTGGCTATTGTAAGCGGAAGAAATGTGGCCTTATCTGAGTGGAGGAACTATATCAATGAGTGATGCTGTCTTGAAGCAATGGAACAACATAACCTTTGGCTTTCATCAAAATTACATTCAAGAAGTGATGGCCGAATGTCAGCAACTGTTGAGGAAGAACCATCTCCACTCTTCTGAAGCACCGATCTTATTGATCGCGCCTCAAGATTTTCACCCTCAGACTCTAAAGGAAATTGCTTACGAAAACTACAAATGGATTCAGCTTAGTACCGCGGGCTACGATTTTTTTCCTTTAACGCTAGTTCCTCAAGAGACCACAGTTACGCGTTGTGTTAGCAGTTACTCAGCTCCCATTTGTAACTACATCATGAGGGAACTTTTCGTTTGGTTTGCTGAGCGAGGCCTGAAAGGGTTGAAGATATTCATTTTGGGAAATGGGCCGATATCAAAGCGATTACAAGCCATTTTCGACTTGTTGGAAGTGGAATATGTTATTTATCAGACAACGGAAACAAATATAGCAAAGCGGTTAGTGCGTTCCTTCGAATCTATCCATAAGTGCCATGCGATTGTCAATTTGTTGCCACTGAATAGCGGTACTTATGGAGTTTTGGATCGTTCACTTCTCAGTCGTCTATGTGCAGACACCGTTATTATCAACCCTTCTCGAGGTGAGCATGTTGACCAAAGAGCATTGGAAGAAAAACTCAGCCAAGGTCAGCTTAAAGCAAGTTTAGATACTACAACACCTGACCCTTTACCTGCCGATCACCTGTTGAGAACGCTAAGTAACTGTAGGGTCTCGGATCATGTCGCTTGGAAAAGTGGCCAAAGAGAACACTATTTCCTAGACGATTTCATAGCAAACTACAACAAACTTTTGAGAACGGAACCCCTTGATGGTGTTATCAATGAATAAGAAGAGAGTAAGCGCTGAGGACTACTTAAACAGCCTCAATGATGGTCGTGAGATATACCTCCAAGGTGAGCGAATTAACAATATCGCTGAACATGCCAAGTTAAAAGAGAGTGCCTGTTTTTTCGCGAATCTTTTTCAGATGATTCACGGAGATCCTGGCAATTTTATTTATGAGCCAAGTTTAGAACGGTCTATTTGCTTGCATTATTACAAGCCTCGCACGAGAGAGGAGTTACAACTTAAAACGGATTATTTCAAAAAAGTTGCATGTTACGGAGGGGGATTTTTAGCTCGTACACCTGATTTCTTAGCTTCCTTGATCACGAGTTGGGATGCTGCGGCTGAGCAGTTTGGGTCAGCGGAGCAAAATGTTAAAGAGTTTTACCGTGATTGCATTGACCGGAATTTATGCCTGACACACGCTATCAGTGATCCACCTACAGACCGCTATCTAAACAAAAAAAATGCCCTGAGAAAAGTTGCCAGCCACTCCGACGGTATAGTCGTTTCTGGGGTCAAAATGTTAGCCACTTATGCACCGTACAGTGATGAAATCGTCGTTTACCCGTACAAACCCGTCACGGAGAAAGAGCGTGCGCTGGCATTTTCTATCCCGCTCAATACCGCAGGCTTAAAGCTGATTTGCCGACCAACGCACAGTTCCAATCATTCGGCGCTGGCCAGTAAGGCTGACGAAATGGACTGTTTGTGTATTTTCGACGAAGTTTTTGTCCCCGCAAATCGCGTATTCATTGATGGTGATATTGAATTGGCAAATTCGATTCGCGAACGCACTCACATGGTTAATTTTCTTTGGCACCAAGGCGCGGTTCGCGTCGAAGTTCTGGCGGAAACCATGTTGGCTATCACTAGCCAGATTGCTGAGTATAGTGGTCGAGACAATATTCAGCGCGTGACTGAGATGTTGGGGCAGCTTGCCATTCAGCATCAATGTATGTCTGCGCTTAACCATATGGCGATTAAAAACAGTGAATTGTCCCTGGATGGGGTTCATATCCCAGCGTTAGTGGATTTGTCGGCGGCGATGACGGCTTCTTTTGATTATTTCACGTATGCGTTGTCGTGCTTACGCACCATTGGAGCCAGCGATCTGACATCGGTACCAGATGAACTCACAATTCAATGCTCACCAGAACTGAGCGATTATTACGGTACAGAAGATACCAACTCTTGTTATACCGAACTGTTACGCCTTGCTCATGATATATGCTGTGGTGACTTTGGTGGACGACAGCAACTGTACGAAGAGTTCTATCTGGGGCCGCAACCTCTGCTGAAGTCGGGTCACTTCGAGAGAGTAAAACCTTTTATAGCAACAACATCATTAGAACAACTAATAGGATCTTTGAAGCAATGACACATTACAAACCCGATGATTCAATGAAAACGCCTCGGTTTTGCAGCATTAGAACGTTTTTCCGTTTGCCTACCATCCCCCCGGATGATCTGACTGGCGTGGATCTGGTTGTCACTGGAGTGCCTACAGACTCAGCTGTTGGGTTTCGCACAGGTGCTAGGTTTGGTCCCGAAGGCATCAGAAACGCGTCAATTCTACTGCGCCCATTTCACCCATCTCATTTGGTTGATATTACAGAAGAGTTGTCGATGGTTGACATCGGAGACTCGCCAGTTTGGCCCGGTTATCACTTAGAAACATTGCAAAAGATCGAGCAGCACTTCGCCCAGATATATGAGCAAAACTGCATTTCTTTCGCACTTGGTGGCGATCACTCGATTACCATAGGAGAACTACGAGCGGCGCACAAGCGTTACGGGAAATTAGCGCTGATTCATATCGATGCCCATGGTGATGTTCTCGACGACTATTACGGGGGGATCAAGCATTTTCATGGCACAGTATTTCGTCGGGCAGTCGAAGAGGGGTTGGTTGACCCGGAAATCTCGTTTCAGATCGGAATGAGAGGCTCTATCTACCCGCAAGATCTCAATCAAGGTACTGAGCTTGGCTTCAATGTCATAAGTTGGGATGAACTTCATCAAAGTGATTTTGCCGCTCTTGGAAAGCGAGTACGTGACGCTGTTGGAGATCGTAAAGTCTTTTTGTCGTTTGATATCGACTTTCTCGACCCTGCATTTGCTTCTGGAACGGGCACGCCCGAGCCGGGCGGACCTAGTTCGTACGAAGCGATGCAACTTATACGACAGCTAGGGCCAATGAATTATTGCGGGATGGATCTGGTCGAAGTCGCTCCTGTCCTTGATCAAAGCGGAGCCACTTGTATTACCGCAGCAAATATCGCCTTTGAATTGCTGTCATTGGTCGCATTAGCGAAGAAAAAAGGAATGGTTAAAAATGTCTAAAGTAGTTGAATCTCAAAGAACCACAGTTACTACATTAATGAACACGGCACGTGAGAGAAAAATTGCTTGCCTCACGGCTTATACCGCGCCAGTCGCGAAAATTGTGGATGAGCATGCGGATCTTATCTTAGTGGGCGACACGTTAGGTATGGTTGTTCACGGCATGCCTTCTACTGTTGGCGTGACTCTAGATATGATGATTCTGCATGGTCAAACCGTTATGCGCTCCACCAACAAAGCTTTGGTTATAGTGGATATGCCGTTTGGTACGTATGAAACGTCCCCAGAAACCGCATTTGAAAATGCCAAGAGAATCATGCAAGAAACTGGCTGCTGTGGAGTGAAAATTGAAGCTTTTCCTGGAGCAGATAAAACGGCCAAGTATCTGGTTGAACGCGGGATTCCAGTTATCGGCCATATTGGCATCCGTCCTCAGGCAATTAATGCGACTGGTGGGTTCAAAGTCGTAGGCAAAACCAAAGAATCACAAACACAACTCTTAAGTGAAGCAGAGGCCCTGCGAAGAGCGGGCTGTTTCGCTATTGTTTTGGAAGGCGTGCCCGCGTCAGTATCTCAGGAAATTGTCAAGCATGTAGACATATTGACGATAGGGATTGGGGCTTCTGAAACTTGTCACGGGCAGATATTGGTGACAGATGATATGTTGGGGCTGTTTGACTGGACACCAAAATTCGTCAAACGCTATGCTAACCTGCGCTATGAAATTGACAGAGCAACTAGAGAGTATGTCCAAGAGGTCAAGGATGGTACTTTCCCCGACCAAAGTCATATGTATAAAGCTTTGGGGGATAAATAGTTGAATAAGAGGAACCAGAAACTCTTAATGGTGGAAATGCTGCTGTCGCACTTTTCTTATTTTGCCTTCATAGGTGTTTTATCAGTGTACCTTATTAATACATTGGAATTGAATCCTGTCTATGCTGGCACTATGTTATTGTTTACCAATGTTGCAGCAAAAGTTGTAAAGCTTTTAATAGGGCCATTTTTAGGAAATGTAAACAATAAATCATCTTTAATTGCATGTAATGCTTTATCCTCTTTGGCGGTTTTATTCTTCTATTATGTAAAATCGCCAATGGCGATCTCGTTTGCCATATTTGTATATATATCATCATTTACAATACATAGTTTTGTTGTCAGGGCCATTATTGCAACAGTTAATGAGAGTGCAAGTGAGAGGTATAAGGGCTTTGCAAACCTAAATGTCTTTGTTTCATTCTCTTCAGCTATTGGTCCTTGGTTAGCTTCTGAATTGCTGAATATGGATGCTATCAATTGGCTTTATTTCTGCTGGGGAATAGGGTTTATATTAAGCATCTTCACTCTTGTTATCATTAAGTTTGATAATGAAAAAATTTCTCCTGATGAGAAAACAACGATAAGTGTAGTCAAAGAATTTCTTACTAAGGATGCCCTACTTGTATATTCTGTGGTTTCCCTTGGTTGGTGTACATATTTCTTTTTCTTTTCAGCTTTACCTTTAATGCATGATTTGGTATTTAATGACAGTAATAGCTTAGGTTATATCTTTATTATTAATGCAGCCATTGTAATTTTTCTAACAAAATACATCACAAAATTAGTATCAGAAAAATCAATTAGTTCTATTGTTTACCTTGGAAGCACCTTTTATTTTCTGTCATTTTTATCAATGTTAATTGTAGATAAGACTGGGGTATTTATTTATTCCCCAGCTATTCTTATGTCTATTGGAGAGGTTTTAGTCATACCAGCCTTATTTGCTCTTGTGACTTCATACTTCAAAAAAGAGCAATTGTTACTTTCATTAACGTTCACCTCGATTTCTATTGGAGTCGGGGAAGGTATTTCAGGATTTATAGGTGCGCACATTTTGCCCACTTACGGTGTCGAGTACTTTGTTTTTACGGCAACCGCTTTATTAATTATTAAGCTGTTCTGTGTAAAACAAATATATACAAAAATAGCTAATGAGGATGAGAAATTAGCATGAGTAACCAAAAAGTCAGTATTTCCCGATTTTCTGATTTTTCCGAAAGCGACGTGAATTGCGTACACGCTCTTATCAGATATATGGAAGAGAACAACATAAATCTACAAAATCCCGATGACTATGCCGTGATCCAAGAGTTGGCTAATGATTTACCTAGTTCTTTGCGAGATTTCCTTGACCGAACAATGGCAGAAAGACAGGCCGTTACAGTGGTTGATACGACACAGTTAGTTGGGCCAGTTACAGTCGAGACTCCTGCTCATTGGAATATAGTTGATGAGCTTAACGTCGCCAAACGTCAAAGCTATGTGTACGCCTTAATCAGCTCTTACGTAGGCTATGTGTTCGGATGGGCCACTCAGCAGAATGGTCGCTTGATGCACGATATTTTACCAATTAAAGAACACAGTTATGAGCAGGTTGGGTTCAGTAGCTCCGAAGAGCTGAGCTTCCACACTGAAGATGCGTTTCATGAAAACCGTTGTGACTTTTTGTCACTGATGTGTATGAGGAACAATGAGAAAGTTCCCACATCTTTTTGGTCGGCGCATGGGCTCGGTGATGAAGTGGAGCAATTCGATAAGCTGTTTGAGGAGCATTTTGCCATCATGCCGGACAACTCTCACAAACCGGAGTTGAATCAAGGATCGGTTAATTCCTTTGACTCGATTAATCAGCTTTTGGAAAAGCCAAGAAAAACATCGGTGTTATCAGGGGAGTGGAATAAACCTGATTTGTGCATTGATCCTGACTACTGTCTTGTGACGTCCGACTCAGAGGTAGCACAACAGCAATACAGTACTTTTGTACAAAAAATTAAAGATGAGCTGATTGATATTAGCCTTACTGCAGGTGAGATTTGCCTGGTCAACAATAGCCATGTTGTTCATGGCAGGCGACGATTTACCGCTAGCTTTAATGGGCAAGACCGTTGGTTGAAGAGACTCAACTTATTCTCTCATAAAAACAAAGAAAAAATTGCCTCTATAAACTCTAAAACACGATTAATAGGATAACTATTTCCATGAAAGAACAAGAAATTAAAATAATACAAGGCCTTCAACCGATACGTCATATGGCTTTAGCGCAGAGCTTATTTAACCTTTTTAGTAGTGGATTGTATGACTATTTAAATGAAAACAAGGTGAGTGTGTCGCAATGTGCCACTGACTTACAGTTCGATAAAACGCGTTTGACTGCCTTTTTAAAATACCTAAGAAATGAGGGTATTGTCTCAATGGACGACGTTGTGTCGCTTACTGAGTATGCCAAGTCGTTTGAGCTGACTCGACCTTGGTATGAAATGATGGTTGGAGGTTACTCAGAAACGTTTCTGAGTATGGGAGAGGGCTTAAAAGCTGAAGCTGAGCCGCTCTCTCGTAATGCGACTTGGGTTGGTATTGGGAGCTGTGGGATCAGCCAATTTGATTCGATTCCAATTGTGCGCAATATTATTGAACGTGCTGAGCTGTCGCCTAAAACCATTTGCGATTTGGGGTGCGGGAGTGCGGTATACCTCACTGAGCTATGTAATGATTTACCTCAAGCCAATGCTATTGGAATTGAGCCGGATCTTGGAGGAAGCTTAGCGGCAATCAACCATGTAAGTGAATGTGGTCTGAGTGACAGAATTGATATCGTGCAAGCCGATGCAATTTCCTACATTGAGTCGATGAATGAGAAGCCAGACTTGCTGCTATTGTGCTTTGTGATCCACGAAGTGCTAGGCCAGTCTGGTGAAGATGCGGCTATTGAGATGCTGAAGCGTGCCATGGCAGGCAATGCAGACCAACGCTTGATCATTATCGATATCGATTACCTGATTGACGATAAAAAATCGATGCAACATGGCTTGGGGCTGGCACATTATAACCCTTATCTGCTACTGCATCCTTTCACCTCTCAACGACTAGAAAAGCAACAATACTGGGATAGCTTATTTGCAAAAGCTGGTCTTGAAGTGATTGATAAGCAATATACTCTGCCAGAAATGGACTCGACCAATATTTGCATGGGTTGGCTGCTAAAAAGAAAAAATTAGTTACTAGGTTGATAAATTTATAAGTTATTGCCGAGTGAATGACAATTGTATGAAATAGTCAACATCGGCTGAACCACAAAAAACCATCGAATAATTCGGTGGTTTTTATTTATGTATGCTCGAAAAGTCAGATATGGCGCAAACCAGAAGGTCAAGTCTGAAAAAAGCTTTCACTAATATTAGTAGCATTTGATAGGTCGATCAGATAAAACTGTCAGCAATTCAGCACCTTAATAATTTGATACTAAACCAGATTAACTCAATGATGCCAGACTAGCCATGAGATAATTTTTCCATCTAAGATTTTAAAATAACCATCGAACTGAGCCCCTTTTGGGAGGTTTTCAGCAAGGGGTTGAGTTAATTGTAGAGTAATACTGTTATTTAGAAGATCTAAATTACTGATTATAGCTGTATCAAAACCAAAAAAATGACCCACTTTGGGATACAATGCTTTGTATAAACTTTCTTTTGCGGAAAAGACAATGGACAAAGCTATTTCATAATGCACGCAGCTGGTTGAGAGAAGTTCTTGTTCTTCAGGTGAGGTAAAATAATTAGCAGTATCTCTCATTATTGCAGGATTCAGTTCTTCAATATCGACACCAAGAGATATTTGTGTTTCGGTAGACGTCACTAATGCTATAGCATCTCTGTTGGTGTGTGAAAGGCTACCACACCAGCCGGAAGGCCAAGTTGGGCAGCCATCTACGGTTGTTCCGACTCTGCCGTAGCATTTTGGCGACTTCAATAGCAACTTAGCGGCGAAGCGTCCTGCGAGATACTCAGCTTTCCTCTTTAATACCGCAGAATTTAAAGTAGTTGAGAAAGGAATAGAAAAGGCATCAAATAACGCATCTTGATACTGATGAGAGTCAAATATAACCTTACAGTATCTTACTGAAGGATAACGATTAACATAACCAATATCAATATTTCGGATAAAGGGGACTGCGGAGCTTTGTGTTATTGAAGTGAGCACTAAATTTCATCTTATTTTGTTGCGTTTTTATTTTGATAAATCGTACTAAAATCCGATCTTTAACTCAATGTCAATTATTCTAAACTGTAAGCGCCCCATACTCCCACGGGACGTGTTCTGGTCAACTCCATCCGGACACTTTCTTTAGAGACTTTTCATAATTAACCGGCGACATATCATTGTTCGCCGAATGCAGCCTTTCGAGGTTGTAATACCTCATGTAGGCTAAGACATCTTCCTTCATATGCTCTCTGGTTGGCTGATGTACTTTAAATAACCAGTCGTGCTTTAAGCTTCCGAAGAACCGCTCGACCACGGCATTGACGCTCCTATGTCAAGACAGATTCGCTATATCTTTCAGTATTAGCGGGAAAAGCTCTCTCGCTATATAACGTTTTAGGGTGCGAGTTATTTCCTTAGTTGATAACCCTTCCGCTGTTCTTCGAGCAACATAGTCTTTTGTTCTGGGATCACTGCGCATTCTTACCATCGCCACGGTCCAAAGCGCATTATTCGCACTACGGCTACCTCCTCGATTCAACCTATGACGGGTAGTTTTCCCTGATGACGCTGGAATGCCACACAAGGCTGCAAACGATGATTATTTCCTTAATCGGTTGGCGTTGTCTCCAGCTGTAACTAAGAGCGTCGCTGCCACATTTGTGCCGACCCAAAATTTTGACACAAGGCTTTGAGCTGTGTTTAACGTTAGTTTTTTCAAAGCATTATCAAGAGCTTTCACTTGGTCGTTTAGGAAGCTCCAACGTTGTGCCAACAACACTAGTGAAATCATTAATGGCTCACTACTATTAGAGCACCGCTTTAAGCATGCCCCCGCACAAGCACTAGACTTTGGCTGGTAGAGGGACTGTTTTAGCTCATCCGGGCCTGATACAAGAAGTGCTCGTATTTGATTCATCGCCTGAGTTCTAGACTTGACGGCGCTATTGCGGGTCATTAGTAAACTCCGTAATGACTCAACGGGTCCTGCCTGGCTTTTAGGAATGACCTTTGCCTCACCAGATAATACGCTTTTAGCCGCATTCTCTGAATCTATAACATCTGTTTTGCCTTTCAGACGTCTCTCCATTCGATTTTGCCGCATAACTTCATATACATCAATACCGTTCTTGATCAGGAACTTTGTCAGTTCAGCGCCATAGCTTCCCGTCCCTTCGATGCCAGCTTTTTGAAGGAACCCGCAAGACCGACACCATGCTAAGAGTTCACGATAACCTGTAAGGTCGACACTAAATGACTTACTTTTAACAACCTGACCCAGTTCATTGAGAAGTGTCGCAACATGAAGTTCCAGATGAGTATCTACACCTAAATACAATTTGTAGCGGGGATCGTTACTGTTCATTTAACCACTCTCCTGTGTGAATCGCCCAGCAGGACGGGACACTGGAGGTGCAATACAAAGCTCCTATTAGGTCACAACTGAGTCGATAGAATTGAACAGACTCTTTGAACGACAGGTCAACACAAAGACATTTCAGTCAATCCCAGCACGGGTCAGTACAAACAGTCTGTATTTATATTCTAATCCCAGTATCCCAGTAAGCTCCGACATCTCCCATGCTCGCACGCATGCCATAACCCCATAGCTGTTTGCGATATTGTCTGCTCGTATACTGGGAGCCTCTGTCGCTGTGGAACACAAGCCCCTTTCCTGGTTGACTCAGGTTATATGCCTTTACCAATGCCTGGCTAACCAAGTCGGTTGTCATTCGCTTATCAATATGCCAGCCAATAACTCGCCGCGAGTACAAGTCCATGACGATGGCTAAATACATCCAGCCTTCACCTGTTTTCAGGTAAGTAACATCACCCGCCCACACCTGATTGGGAGCAACTGGGTTAAAATTCTGATTCAACAAGTTATCGGCTACTGCATCACTGTGTTTACGCTTCGTTGTGATTTTGTAAGCCACTCGCTGAGTCACTTTTAGGCTGAGCCTGTTCATCACAGTGCACACTTTGTACCGACCAACGCTAAAGCCTTCTTCGCGCAGCTTCTTTGTCATTTCCCTACTACCGAGGCTCTGTCGGCTTTGTTTAAATAGCCACTTCACCCGGCGGTACAGGTTCAGCGTTTCAGCAGTGACCTCTTTTGCTGGCCGTTTTAGCCAGTCGTAATAACCTGAGCGGCTTACTCTCATCGTCTGACAAAGATGGGTTATTGGGTATCGAGTTGACTCAGTTTTAATGAAGTTAAACTTTACTTCGTTTCTTTCGCGAAGAAGGCTGAAGCCTTTTTTAGGATCTCCTTCTCCATACGTAACTCTTTGACTTATTTACGAAGTTGCTTGAGCTCAACACGTTCGTCATCGGATAGCTAGGTGCCTTCTAACTGGGCTTCTAACTTTTCCTTCCACTTGTAGAGAACCGTGGTTGTAACACCAATAGCTTCTGCTGCCTGAGCTACGCTATAGCCTTGATCTCGTACTAAGGCGACTGCTTCTTTTTTAAATTCCTTGGGGTAGCGTTTGTAAGCTCTTTTCACTGTCATGTTTCACCTCATTGATCTGACAATTATTGTCTCTCAATTCAGTGTCCAACTTCATTAGACCAGTACATTGAGAAGTTTAAAGGTGTGGGTGGTCAGATTTAAGGCTAAAATATCGAAAAGGATAGAGCTTCTGATTATCATTGAGTGAGGTGAAAGTGAAGTCCAAGCAGCAGCTATAACATTGGTATGCTGCCATACCAAAAGGTGAGAATTTTTTAGTTTGTAAATTCACACCTTTTTCGATCTTTCCGCATGATTATTGCAATAATGTGCGAATAGTGAGATAAGCCTTTTAGAATATACCTTCTCACACCAATCTCACTAATAAAAGTGTAAGGGTGAATGCAGGTGAAGATGCTATCTACCCTGAAGAAGATGATGAAGGTGAAGAGTAATTCCTTCCCAGTTTGAAAAATGCCAGCCTTGAGCTGGCATTTTTTTATCCTCAGAAAAATAAATGTCTTTAAATGCATTCATTCATTATAATGCGGTCAAAATTGATCTGGCTCAAGGAATGATATGCGGTTACTTCTCGATGGTCTTTGGCAAATTTCGCCATTGACGGATCTTTCTATTCCACAAGATGACATTACCTTTCCGGCTCCGTTAAGTTCAAAGCTCCCTGATACGTTGAGTGAAGAGCGAATCGCAGAGCAAGAGTGGCATTTAATGCACGACATTGAAGTCGATGATGCGATGCTGGCTTGCCCCTTTGTTGAGCTAGTCGTCGCGGGTGTCGATTACTTTGCTGAAGTGCGGCTCAATGGTGTAGCAGTCTTTGATTGTGATGGCAGCCAAGAAGAGTATCGTAAAGACATTCGCCCTTATATGCAGCCAGGTCGAAACCGCTTTGAGATCTTGTTTCTTGAAGAAGAGGAAGGGTTGTTGCTTGAAGAAGACATGGATGCACTATCACCTTCGTCAAAAGTCGTTAAATCAGACTCTCGAATGGGTATTTGGCAAGCTCCTTATCTGCAGTTTGTTCGCAATGTGAAACTTGACCAAATTGTCACTGAGCAGATCTGGCACCACGGTGGCGGTTGTGAGTTTAAAGTGGATGTGATCTACCAGACGCTAAAAGCGGGGCTGGTATCGGCATCAATCAAGTTCAATGGTATGACGTTGGTGATGCCGATAGATGTACGTGCGGAACATACTGGCGTTGTGTTCCAAGTTGAAGCACCGATAGTCTTTAATGTTGATAAGCCCAACCCTAAGCATTTATACCAGTTAGAAGTTGAGCTCGATGGACAAAAAGAGAGCTCTTTTGTTGCCCTAAACCCTGCGTCTTGCGTGAGTAACTTTTTACGCTAGACTGCACTTATAGCATTTTGGCCATGGCCACTTCACAAGCGTCGTGGCCTGTTTCTCCCCAAGCACTCTCTAGGTGCTCAAAACCTAATGCTTCATAAAGCTTAACCGCTGCCTCCAAACATTCTGTCGTTTCTAAGTACATTTGTTGGTAACCCAGTTGCTTGGCGAGTTTCAAGCTTAAGGCGACGATACGTTTAGCCAACCCCTGCCCACGAGTTTGTTCTAAGAAGTACATCTTTTGTAGCTCACATACGTCTTGTCGGCCTGCCAGTGGGGCAAAACCGCCACCACCCACAACTTCACCTTGATACTCGATCACCCAGTACATCGCATTGTCTTGGCTATATACAGAATACATGTCATCAAGCGTTGGATCGGCGACGCCATAGCCTTTGTCTGCGGTTAAGCCATGTTCGGCAGAGACTTGTCGTATGACATCGGCAACTTGTTCGTTGTCGGCGTGAGTGAGTGGGCGCAGTACAAACTCGTCGGCTTGGCAGACTTTAGTTAGCCCTTTGAGGTAAACCTCCAACCCAAGCTTTAACTGTTGTTGCTCATCCTCGTTTAGGGCTTCTAGCATATTGTCGAAGAAAGCGTTCTGTTGTTGGTCGAGCTCAGACAGCACCTGCTGTCCTCGAGTGGTGAGTGTGACCTTTTGACTGCGTTTGTCATTTGGGTTCTCGATGCTGTCGGTTAACTCAAGCTTGTTTAACCCTGCGACGGTGCGACTGGCATTCGACTTATCGACATTTAATCGTTGTGCGAGCTGGTTGATCGTGAGCGGTTGGAGTTGGATTTCTCCTAGGGCATGGGCTTGGACTGGGGTTAGGGCCATTTCGCCACATTGCTTATCGAGCATACCCAGCAAGCGAACGGCTTGGCGGGAGTAGTGTCTTAGTTGTCGAGCATTCATAATTACTTACCTCAAAAATAAAGTTGCGCACTGCAATTAATTTAATTGCGGTGCGCAACTTTGTCAATGGGTAAGATTCGATTCTCTGTTTAAGCGTGCTGGTGGACGCAAAATTGTGGTGCTTGAGCGTCTGATTTACGTAACCACACTTTCTCATGGAAGTAGTACGCGACTGTATTTAGAGCGGGCTCTAGCATCGCCATCACACCACCAACAAAGGCGTCACCAGTCAGCAAGTAGACCACGGTAAAAGCAACACTGAAGTGGATGGTCGCAAAGCTGGCGGTTTTTAATTTGGTCATCCACTGACGAGCTTTAAGCGCTGGAACTTGAGCCCACGCCTTTTCATGAAAATAGAAGGCGACCGTATTTACAGAGGGCTCAATCATGGCAATTAAGCTACCAATTAAGATGTCGCCTGTTAGTACGTAAGCGACACTAAATGCGATAGTAAAATGTAATGCAGCAAAGGTTAGTGTCTTTTTCATGATAATTACTCAATCGTTGTGTTGTTTCGATAGAGCTATTATTGAGAATTATTATCATTAAATGAAATGGGTATTAGAGATTAATTTGATAGGCAAAAGCTATCAAATTGCCGGCGAAGTTTGGAAAGTGCTGTTATTGGGTGATAAATCCAATGGCATAAAAAAAGGCTGACCATAAGGCCAACCTTTTTATCTGTAACGAGAAGTTTAAAGGCTTCTCATGGAGCGAGGATTTTAAAGAGCTGCGATGGTCGCTTTTTGCTCTTCAAGCTTAGTTAGTGTCTCTTGGTAACCCACTAGCTTCTCACGCTCTTTCGCGATAACCGCTTCAGGTGCTTTAGCAACGAAACCTTCGTTACCTAGCTTGCCTTCGATACGCTTGATTTCGCCGTGAGTTTTCTGCACTTCTTTATCAAGGCGAGCAAGTTCTGCGTCCTTGTCGATCAGACCGGCCATTGGGATCATCAGCTCAGATTGACCCACTAGCTTAGTCGCACATGCTGGAGTCTCAGCATCTTGAGCAAGAACAGTTAGGCTATCTAGCTTAGCAAGAGAGTTCAGAACAACCTTGTTTGCTTCGATACGCGCAGCGTCTTTCTCACTAGCAACTTTGATCATTACTTCTAGGCCTTTGCTAGGTGCAATGTCGTATTCCGCACGTAGGTTACGGATAGCAGTGATGAAAGTCTTAACCCATTCGATATCTTCTACGATCTCAGCGTTGAAGTTCTCTTCGTTAAACTGAGGAAGCGCTTGAGTCATGATAGTGTCGCCTTCAACACCATCTACTAGCGGCTTAACGCTCTGCCAGATAGATTCAGTGATGTAAGGAAGTACTGGGTGAGCAAGACGCAGTGTTTTCTCTAAAACAGTGATCAGCATGTAGCGAGTTGCTTGTTGCTGAGCTTCAGTGCCTTTCCATAGAACCGGTTTAGTTAGCTCTAGGTACCAGTCACAGAATTGGTTCCAGATGAATTCGTAAAGCGTGTTTGCTGCCATGTCTAGACGGTAGTTGTCTAGGTGAGCATTAAACTCTTTCGCTGCTAGTTCAAACTGAGATTCAATCCACTTATCCGCTAGAGAGAATTCCATGTTTGCACGGTCTTCAGCTGATAGTGACATGCCACAATCGTGCTCTTCTGTATTCATCAGTACGTAACGGCTTGCGTTCCATAGCTTGTTACAGAAGTTACGGTAACCTTCAAGACGCTTCATGTCCCAGTTGATGTCACGGCCAGTTGAAGCCATAGCAGCAAGAGTGAAACGCAGTGCATCAGTACCGTATGGTTCGATACCGTTCTCGAAAGTCTTACGCGTGTTCTTCTCGATCTTCTTCGCTAGCTGAGGCTGCATCATGTTGCCACAACGCTTCTCTACTAGAGACTCAAGGTCGATACCATCGATCATGTCGATAGGGTCAAGTACGTTACCCTTAGACTTAGACATCTTGTCGCCGTTTTCGTCACGGATTAGACCCGTTACGTAAACTGTCTTGAATGGTACTTGTGCTTTACCATTTTCGTCTTTGTTGAAGTGCATGGTCATCATGATCATACGCGCAACCCAGAAGAAGATGATGTCGAAGCCAGTTACTAGAACGTCTGAAGGGTGGAATGTCTTCAGGTCTTCAGTTTGCTCTGGCCAGCCTTGAGTACCGAATGTCCATAGTGCAGAAGAGAACCATGTATCTAGTACGTCGTCGTCTTGGCGAAGAACAACTACTGGTGCAAGGTTGTTGTTTGCACGTACTTCTTCTTCAGTACGGCCTACGTATACGTTGCCGTCGTTGTCGTACCATGCTGGGATACGGTGACCCCACCAAAGCTGACGAGAGATACACCAGTCTTGAATGTCACGCATCCAAGAGAAGTACATGTTTTCGTACTGCTTAGGAACGAACTGGATATCACCATCTTCAACCGCTTTAACAGCAGGTTCAGCAAGAGGTGCAGCACGTACGTACCATTGGTCAGTTAGCATTGGTTCGATAACCACGCCACCACGGTCGCCGTAAGGAACCGTTAGGTCGTGATCTTTGATCTCGTCAAGAAGACCAAGTTCTTCGAATTCAGCAACGATCGCTTTACGAGCAGCAAAACGCTCCATGCCGTGGTACTTAGCAGGCAGTTCTGTAGAGTAAACATCGCTAGCTTCACCATTAGTAGTGAATACTTCAGCCGCATCACGGATGTCTGCGTTGAAAGTTAGGATGTTGATCATTGGTAGGTTGTTACGCTTACCAACTTCGTAATCGTTAAAGTCGTGAGCAGGGGTGATCTTCACACAACCTGTGCCTTTTTCCATATCTGCGTGCTCATCGCCTACGATAGGGATAAGGCGGTTTACGATAGGAAGTAGGATTTCTTTACCGATAAGATCTTTGTAACGTGGATCTTCTGGGTTTACAGCAACACCAGTATCGCCAAGCATTGTTTCTGGACGAGTTGTCGCAACAACAATGTAGTCTTTGCCTTCAGCTGTCTTTACGCCGTTTGCTAGCGGGTAGCGGAAGTGCCACATGTGGCCTTTTTTGTCTTTGTTTTCAACTTCAAGATCAGAAATTGCTGTGTGCAGTTTTGGATCCCAGTTTACTAGACGCTTACCACGGTAGATTAGGTCATCTTCGTATAGGCGAACAAACACTTCTTGAACAGCGTTAGATAGGCCATCATCCATAGTGAAACGCTCACGGTCCCAGTCTACCGATGCGCCTAGACGACGAAGTTGCTTAGTGATTGTGCCACCAGATTCGTTTTTCCATTCCCAGATCTTGTCGATGAAAGCATCACGGCCGTAATCGTGCTTAGTTTTGCCTTCTTCTGCCGCGATCTTACGCTCAACAACCATTTGAGTTGCGATACCAGCGTGGTCAGTACCTACTTGCCAAAGCGTGTTCTTGCCTTTCATACGCTCAGCACGGATTAGAGTATCCATGATAGTGTCTTGGAACGCGTGACCCATGTGTAGGCTACCAGTGACGTTCGGTGGCGGGATCATGATGCTGTAAGCTTCTTTTGATGTGTCACCGTGTGGCTTAAAGTAGCCTTTCTCTTCCCAAGTCTGATACAGAGCTTGTTCGATTGATGTTGGGTTGTATGTCTTTTCCATAGTGCTCTTAAACGGATACTGTGAATGGTTAATCGTGGTCAAACTTCATAAGTGAAGCTTCTTGAATCTAAATTCAAAGATAGCTTTATCTATGAGGTTTGACTATGGATGTTGAATCTCGATAGTCTGTAGCTGATATCCAGCCTGACGGTAAATTTTATACCTTTCTCGAGCGAGTTGCTTAGCTTTTTCTTCGCAAGGGACGAAGTCTATCACCTGAGCAAAGGCGTTCGCAAAGGTTGTATGATTATCGGCCAGATTAATTACTAGCTGACGATTCCAATTATGCTTTACACCTTGGTAACCAATCTCAATATTGGTTGAATACTTCGGGCCTTCGCCAACCAAGTTATGCGCAATAAATTCACTGGGATCGACTTGCCAGAAAACTTCTGCGATACGCTCGGCATGGGTTTTGTCATTACAGTTGAGATAAAGTTTAGCGCCTTGTTTTGCAAAGTGCTGAGCAAGAAACAGCACATAGTTAGCGAAACCTTCTTCACTCGCTTGCGGGCTGTCTGATGACACTATGTAAAACGTAGCGGTCTGCATACTTAATACTCGAACTGTAAATCGTGGCTATTTATCTTACTTGGTCAATAGACTCTCACAAATAGCGCTTATTAAAAAAGGGCCCGTAGGCCCTTCTTATTATTTTGAAGATTGCTCTTCAGTCTCTTGGCCGCTGCGGTTCAATAAGAATTGGACTAGCATTGAGACAGGACGACCTGTCGAGCCTTTTGCTGCGCCAGATTTCCAAGCTGTACCTGCGATATCTAGGTGAGCCCAGTGGTATTTCTTAGTGAACTTAGACAAGAAACAACCTGCAGTGATAGTACCGCCTGGGCGGCCGCCGATGTTTGCCATATCAGCAAATGGGCTGTTTAGCTGCTCATGGTACTCGTCTGCCATTGGTAGACGCCATGCACGGTCACTTGCTTGCTCAGAAGCGTTGACTAGCTCGTGAGACAGAGGATTGTGGTTCGATAGAACGCCACTGATGTGGTGACCCAGAGCAATAACACACGCGCCAGTTAGTGTTGCAACGTCAACCACGCAATCTGGTTCAAAACGCTCAACGTAAGTTAGCGCATCACAAAGAACCAAGCGACCTTCAGCATCAGTGTTTAGGACTTCAACTGTTTGGCCTGACATCGTCGTTAGGATGTCACCTGGGCGGTAAGCGTTGCTACCTGGCATGTTTTCACAACCAGCAAGAATACCGACAACATTGATAGGCAGGTTCAATTTAGCTAGCGCTTTCATTGTACCGAATACAGACGCAGCACCACACATGTCGTACTTCATCTCATCCATACCTTCACCTGGCTTAAGTGAGATACCGCCTGAATCGAACGTTAGGCCTTTACCAACAAGTACAATCGGTTTTGCATCAGAATCTGGTGCGCCTTTGTACTCCATGATAGACATCATAGATTCGTTCTTTGAACCACGACCCACCGCTAGGTAAGAGGTCATGCCCAGTTTTTCCATCTCTTCTTCACCGATGATCTTAGTCGTTACGGTTTCGAAGTCGTCAGCTAGGCGACGAGCTTGAGAGGCAAGGTAAGCTGGGTTAGCGATGTTTGGTGGCATGTTGCCAAGGTCTTTAGATGCTTTTACACCTGAAGCAATAGCAAGACCGTGAGCAATCGCTTTTTCACCTAGGCTCAGTTCACGACGTGTTGGTACGTTGAATACCAATTTACGTAGTGGGCGACGAGTCTCTGGCTTGTTGCTCTTGAATTGGTCAAATGTGTAAAGACCATCTTTAGTCGCTTCTACCGCTTGACGAACTTTCCAGTAAGTGTCGCGGCCTTTAACGTGCAGTTCTGTTAGGAAACATACGGCTTCCATAGAACCTGTTTCGTTTAGTGTGCTGATGGTTTTCTGAATAATTTCTTTGTATTGACGCTCGCCTAGCTCACGCTCTTTACCACAGCCTACAAGTAGAACACGTTCTGAAAGTACACCAGGTACTTGATGCAGTAGTAGCATCTGGCCAGGTTTACCCTCTAGATCACCGCGACGAAGCAGTGAACTAATATAGCCATCGCTAATCTTATCTAATTGCTCGGCTACTGGAGAAAGGCGGCGCGGTTCGAATACACCGACAACGATACATGCGCTGCGTTGTTTCTCTGGGCTGCCACTTTTTACACTGAACTCCATGCGTACTCCTACATCCTGAAGACAAATCGAACTAAATGTTAGATAATGGGTTCTTACTTGTTGGATCCTATAATGGAACTAACCTTAAAGAAGAACGCTAACACTTAGCTAAAAATTTAAAAAAATAAAAGGTTCAACGGGAAATTATAGTGATTCAATCAAAAAAACAAGTTTTGTATAGGTAATTTGAGCGTGATTATTGTTAGATATTTGATCCGCGAGACAATCAAGAGCCAATTTGCGATCTTTTTTGTTCTCTTTCTCGTGTTTCTCAGCCAAAAATTCATCAGTGTGTTAGCGGACGCCTCTGATGGTGCTATCCCTGCGAGTCTAATCTTGTCGATCGTTAGTCTAAATATGCCAGCGATGGGCTTATTGATGCTTCCGCTCAGTATCTATATTGGTATTTTGCTCACTTTTGGTCGTCTTTACGCTGAAAGTGAAATAGTGGTCATGAACGCGACCGGTATAGGTAACAAATTCCTGATTCAATCGGCACTCTACTTAGCTTTGATTACTGCGTCGGTTGCCGCTTTTAACTCATTCTGGTTATCTCCTTGGTCGCAAGACAAGGTTGAACAGATGTATGAGGAAGTGGCAGCAGAGAACAGTGTTGATTTGCTACCAAAGGGTAAATTTGAAGGAACGCCAGATGGTTCGTCTGTGGTGTTCATCGATGATATTGATGGGAATAAGCTAGAAAACGTGTTCGTTGCTCAAATGCGTCCGCGTGATTCTGTGCTTCCAAGTGTAATGTACTCGAAGTCGGGCGATGTAAAAGAGCTCAGCGATGGCCGCCAAGTCATCGTGATGTACGATGGTACTCGTCATGAAGGTGTTCCAACTCGTCTTGACTATATGGTGACACACTTCGAAGAGTATGAAGGCTTGATTGGTCAGCGAGAAGTTGAGAAGAAAGGTCGTGACTGGGAAGCGATTCCGACACTTGACCTTGTTGGTAACCCAAACAATAGCGCAAAAGCTGAATTGCAATGGCGTATTTCATTGGTACTCTGTATTCCGTTGTTGACCATGCTTGTTGTGCCACTCTCGGCGGTAAACCCAAGGCAGGGACGTTTCGCTAAGATTGGTCCTGCGATTTTGATTTATCTGACCTACTTCTTGGCAATCAGTGCAACCAAATCAGCAATAGAAGAGGGCAGTATCCCTGCAGTAGTCGGCATGTGGCCAATCAATGCATTGTTGTTAATTGTCGCGATTGGTGCAAACTTTATGGATAGCGTGCCAGTAAGGCGTTTGAAAGAAAAATTCAAGAATAAGAGGTTGGCTTAAGCCGTGTTTAAGATTCTCGATTTATATATAGGCAGAACAATCATCGCAACCACGTCACTTGTACTGGTGACGTTTGTTGGCCTTTCAGGGATCATCAAGTATGTAGAGCAGCTGAGAAAAGTTGGTCGTGGTACCTACGATCTGCTTCAAGCTCTGTACTTTGTTTTGTTAAGTATCCCACGTGATATCGAAATGTTTTTCCCAATGGCAGCTTTACTTGGTGCATTGATCGGATTGGGTATGCTTGCGGCGAGCTCTGAGTTGGTAGTAATGCAGGCGGCGGGTTTCTCTAAACTTGATATCGGTTTCTCGGTACTTAAGACAGCGATTCCATTAATGATAGTGGTGACGCTATTAGGGCAATGGGGCGCGCCTCAAGCGCAAAAGATGGCTCGTGACTTAAGAACCATATCGATTGCAGGGGGGAATATCATCTCCACGCAAAGCGGTGTTTGGGCTCGTGATGCCAATGATTTCATCTTTATTGTCAAAATCGACGATGACAAGCTATATGGCATGAACATGTGGCGCTTTGATGAAAATAAGGCTCTGAAAACCGCTATCTATTCTAAAGAAGTGGATTACGTTGGAGACAACGTTTGGACGATGAAAGATGTTGTTGTTACTTCTTTTGAAAATGAACTGCAGATAACGAAAGAGAATTTGCCAACATACACTTGGAAAACATCACTTGCACCAGACAAGCTTGCGATCGTGACAGTGAAACCAGAAGAGCTGTCATTGAGTGGTTTGTATGATTACGTATCTTATCTGAAAGCTTCAGAACAAGATGCTGCGCGTTACGAGTTGGCGTTGTGGAGAAAGATAACCCAGCCAATCTCTATCGCGGTGATGATGTTGATGGCGCTGTCATTTATCTTTGGTCCACTGCGTAGTGTGACCATGGGGGCAAGGATCCTATCTGGTGTTATCGCAGGCTTTACCTTCTATATATCAAGTGAGTTCTTTGGCCCTGTGAGTTTGGTGTATCAGATACCGCCGGCCTTTGGTGCGTTAGCCCCAAGTGTCGTATTCCTCGGAATAGCCGTGATGCTCTTGAGGCGGAAACTATAAATAAAAAAGGAAGGCATAACGCCTTCCTTTTTTTATCTTGATTGAAGCTGTTTAGAAGCACTATCGCGCTTGAGGTAACACAACCACTTCGGTCTTCGCCCAGATATCGTGAAAGCCACGCTTTTGAGGATCTAAGGGAACGCATAGGTTGGCTAAACCAAAACCAGAGGTTCCTAAGCGAATAAGAGCTTGAGTGACAGTAATCGCAGAACCATCTTTGTTCTGAACGCGGAGTTTCCACGCTCTCATTCCCAGAGTTTGACCCGCTCGAGTCCAGAAGAACACAAAGAAGTAAACCCAAACCGCTACTAGATAAAATGTGTAAACCGGGCTCCAGATAGGGTGGTTGGTTAGGAAGTCACTGACATCGGCATAACCACTGTGGTCAAAAATGCCAAGAGCCATAAGCGCATGCAGTAAAGCGATAATGACGCCAGCTGCCATCATTTCAATAGCGATCACGATAAGAGCGTCATAGAACAAAGCACCGAATCGGCGCATCATTCCAGCTGGTGGCAGTGTGTTGGTAGATGTCATGGTGTTATTACTTCTTCTAAAATTTAGGCGTCAGAATATAGTTTAAGGCAGAGCGTGAAAAGAGACATGACGCACAGCTTATGACTTAGTGGCGAAATTATCGGCAAACACACGTGAATTCAAGTTTTTATGCTTGCCACATCAGCTTGCTTACGTATAATGCCAAACATCGACAGGGCAATGCCCACGATAATGCCGGTATGGTGAAATTGGTATACACGACGGATTCAAAATCCGTTGCCTTCGGGCGTGGCGGTTCAAGTCCGCCTACCGGTACCATATTTTAAGATAGAGCCTCAACGAAAGTTGGGGCTTTGTTGTATCTGGAGTCTGGAAAGCGTTGCCTTCGCGGTGGCGGCAGGAATGCCTGTCCAATCAGTCCGCCTACCGGTACCATATTTTAAGACAGAGCCTCAACGAAAGTTGGGGCTTTGTTGTATCTGGAATTTGGAAAGCGTTGCCTTCGTGGTAGCGGCAGGAATGCCTGTCCAATCAGTCCGCCTAAACCGGTACCATATATAGAAAGGTCGCTTTTATAGCGACCTTTCGTCGTTTTGGGCGTTTGTGAATTTGAAATCCAGCTTGTTGGCTCGGATGCAAATTACGAATCAGTCAGATCTTGATGTTTCATTCATAAATCTCATCAATTCCCATCGTAGTAATAACCTTCAATAAATTAATCATCTGAAATCAGCCTGTTACCTGTAATTTTTGCTTCTATTGTCTATGTTTAAAGTAGCAATAGAGGAGAAAGATATGCTGACAGTAACCCCTTACTTATTTTTCGATGGTCGTTGTGGCGAGGCGTTGGATTTTTATCATAAATGCTTTGGTGGAGTTGTCTTATCGAAACAACTCTTTAGTGATGCTCCACAGGTAATAGAGGGAGCGCAGCCTGATTGGATCATGCATGCTGAATTCGAAGCCTTTGGTATGAAGCTGATGATGTCTGATGGGGTTAAAGCTAAAGAACTCGAAGGGAATAATCTTGCTCTTTCTCTCGTTACAGATGATACCGCGACCCAAGAGCAGATCTTTGAAAAACTAACACAGGGTGGGCGAATTATGACGCCGCTTGCAGACACGTTTTGGGGCGCTAGGTTTGGCAAAGTTGAAGATAAGTTCGGTATAAGATGGATGGTGCATTGCGACTCTTTAAACTGAACCTGTGAAATAGGATAGTGAAATTGCTGCTTGGTTTTATTAGAATTATAAATAGAGATTATTAATCAACGTTATATATAAAAATGGGCAGCATAAAAATTACCGTAGATCGCATCCAGCCCGGTCTACATATACGACTTCCCGTCAAGTGGAATGAACACCCGTTTCTATTCAATAGCTTTAAAATAAAAGACGATGCTCAGGTTAAGATCATTCGACACCTTGGTATCAAACACGTCTATATAAACCTTAATCAAAGTGATACTTCACCTTTGCCGGTTAACCATATGGTTGAGTTGGAATCAGGTGATGACTTACAGGTTAGTCTTGAAGCTGAAAAAATGTGGCAAGAAAAGCATGATCGCATTGAAACTTTAAGTTCTTACCGACGCAGAGTGAGTAACTGTGAGAAAGAGTTTGAGCGTTCACTTGCTCGAATGCGCTCAGTCATGACCAAAATTCGCAATCGTCCTTTGGATGCGGTAGGAGAGGTGAAATCTCTCGTTGATGATATTGTCGAAACATTAGTATGTGATGATAACGTCACACTCCACCTAATGAATGGTAAAGCTGACTTTGAAGATATCTACTTCCACACACTAAATGTTGCTGTTGTTGCCATGATGATCGGCAAAGCTAAAGGCTACAACACACAACAACTGAAAGCTCTCTCTTTTGCTGCGTTATTCCATGACGTGGGCAAAATCAAAATACCCGTCGCTATATTAAGAAAGCAGAGCGCATTGACGGTGCCAGAAGAGAACTACTTAAAGCTCCATACTAAGTATGGTGCGGATATCGTTTCTGCAATAGATGATTTTCCTGAAACAGCTAAAAAGGTAATTGCTCAGCATCATGAGATGAATGATGGCTCTGGTTACCCAGAAGGCTTAAAGGAAGAAGAGATTGATGAGTTTGCCAAGATAGTAGCAGTTGCCAATGCATTCGATAACTTGTGCCATGGTAAAACACAGTCACCGCCAATGATCCCTTACCTATCGCTTTCTCACTTATATAAGAACTGCAAACACCTATATAGCCAAGACAACTTAAGTCTATTGGTTAAGTTCATGGGAGTGTACCCGCCAGGAACCGTGGTTCAGCTCTCCAATGATTCAATTGGTATTGTTATTTCGGTAAATGCCAAGCATATGCTTTATCCCAATGTGCTGACGTATGACCCTAGCGTGCCCAGAACACAAGCTCCGGTAATCGACCTGCTTGCTAAAGATATAAAAATCGTTAATGCGGTTAATCCCAACAAACTACCTGAACAAGTAAGAGAGTACCTAAACCCTAGGTCCCGGTTGTCTTACTTCTTTGATAGTGGTGAGTAGTTATCCACAGGGTTCTGTGAGTAATTTGTTCGAAAGTTGGGCTTAAAGTGGTACAAATAAGCCCTTGGTTGAAATGTCTTCGTTTAACCTCTTTTTTCAATAAAAAATGCATTTAATGCTTGCCAATATGAGCGGCGTCTCTATAATGCCGCCTCACTGACACGGCAGACGCCACAAGGCTTCAGCGAAGAATGTTAGTAAAGGCAACTAGCTTTGAGTGATAATTCACTCCTACTTTTAGAAAGTAGAAATTAATTCCAAATAAGTGTTTGACACTGAGAATTAAGTCGCTAGAATGGCCGCCTCTTACGAAGTGACGCAGGTCACAACGAAGAGAAGCTCTTTAACAATTTAAACCTATCAATCTGTGTGGGCACTCGTTGATGAATATCAAAAATGAAACTTCGGTTTCAACTTGATTTCAATGAACTGAGTGACCAATCGATAATTTATTATCGGCACAGTCAATTCATTATCATTCTGTTGGAATGATAATGGGATTAGCTAGTTGGTGAGGTAATGGCTCACCAAGGCGACGATCCCTAGCTGGTCTGAGAGGATGATCAGCCACACTGGAACTGAGACACGGTCCAGACTCCTACGGGAGGCAGCAGTGGGGAATATTGCACAATGGGCGAAAGCCTGATGCAGCCATGCCGCGTGTATGAAGAAGGCCTTCGGGTTGTAAAGTACTTTCAGTTGTGAGGAAGGGGGTGTCGTTAATAGCGGCATCTCTTGACGTTAGCAACAGAAGAAGCACCGGCTAACTCCGTGCCAGCAGCCGCGGTAATACGGAGGGTGCGAGCGTTAATCGGAATTACTGGGCGTAAAGCGCATGCAGGTGGTTCATTAAGTCAGATGTGAAAGCCCGGGGCTCAACCTCGGAACTGCATTTGAAACTGGTGAACTAGAGTACTGTAGAGGGGGGTAGAATTTCAGGTGTAGCGGTGAAATGCGTAGAGATCTGAAGGAATACCAGTGGCGAAGGCGGCCCCCTGGACAGATACTGACACTCAGATGCGAAAGCGTGGGGAGCAAACAGGATTAGATACCCTGGTAGTCCACGCCGTAAACGATGTCTACTTGGAGGTTGTGGCCTTGAGCCGTGGCTTTCGGAGCTAACGCGTTAAGTAGACCGCCTGGGGAGTACGGTCGCAAGATTAAAACTCAAATGAATTGACGGGGGCCCGCACAAGCGGTGGAGCATGTGGTTTAATTCGATGCAACGCGAAGAACCTTACCTACTCTTGACATCCAGAGAAGCCAGCGGAGACGCAGGTGTGCCTTCGGGAGCTCTGAGACAGGTGCTGCATGGCTGTCGTCAGCTCGTGTTGTGAAATGTTGGGTTAAGTCCCGCAACGAGCGCAACCCTTATCCTTGTTTGCCAGCGAGTAATGTCGGGAACTCCAGGGAGACTGCCGGTGATAAACCGGAGGAAGGTGGGGACGACGTCAAGTCATCATGGCCCTTACGAGTAGGGCTACACACGTGCTACAATGGCGCATACAGAGGGCAGCGAACTTGCGAGAGTGAGCGAATCCCAAAAAGTGCGTCGTAGTCCGGATTGGAGTCTGCAACTCGACTCCATGAAGTCGGAATCGCTAGTAATCGTAGATCAGAATGCTACGGTGAATACGTTCCCGGGCCTTGTACACACCGCCCGTCACACCATGGGAGTGGGCTGCAAAAGAAGTGGGTAGTTTAACCTT